>DAOPJF010000080.1:0-8957 GCA_035399525.1 Candidatus Krumholzibacteriia bacterium
CAGGACGCCGGCCAGGTTGCCGTAGGTCGTCGCGCCCTCGCTGCGCCAGGCCACCTGCAGCGGCAGCGTGCTCGAACCGCCGATGGTGCCCGAATCGCTGGTCGTGAAGGCCAGGATGCGGTCGACGCGGTCGCCGAAGCCCCCGGTCACGACCGGATCGAAGCCCAGGCCCTCGATGTCCTTGAGGCTGTAGCAGGTCGCCTCGCCCAGGTCGAGGTTCGGCCAGCTCAGGATCAGGCCCAGGCGCCCGGCCTCCTGAAGGTGCATGTCCAGCACGTCCGGCGAGACCAGGTACAACGAATCGGCGGCGCAGGCGTCACTCGGCGTCACCGGGGTCTGGGCCGCCGCGCCGGTCGCGAGAAGGCCGAGGGCGAGGATCGCGGTCAGGATCCTGGTCGATCGCATAACGGAAGCGCTCCCTGTGGGTTTCGGGCTGCCCGGGCCCGCGGGTCCGGGCGGCCGCCGCGCCGTGCGGCGACCCTTGCTCAGGCGGGGCGGCGGCGCCACCGCCGCCCCTGGGTTGTCGAGGTCGTCCTAAGGCCTGTCGCCTACTCGTCCAGCACGTCGAGCCTGAAGAGTTCCTTCAGGACCCAGCGGATGGCCTTCTTGCTCTGGGTGTGGTCGAACCGGTACGGATCGAAGCCCCAGTACACGTCCGGCGCCTGGCTCGGCTTGCCCTCGGTCATCTTGTACGAGAGGTAGCCGAACACCTTCCCGTTGGTCTTGGCCGAGCCGCGCTGCAGCGAGGCGTACGGGTTCAGCGCCACGGCGCCGCACATGTCGTCCAGCTCGCTCGCCGTCCAGACCCCGTTCGGCCAGTCGGTCTGGCCCTGGGCCCACTTGTGCTCGCGCAGCCAGTCGAACCGCGCGATGCCCCGGAACATGGGCTCGATGCACTGGCCGTTGGGCGCATTCAGGTCGTCGCACAGCTGCGGCGTGAACTGCGTGGTGCGGGTGCTGATGTTGTCGTTGACGAACTCGTCGTTGCTGAACGGGAACGTGTTGTGGATCACGTCCAGCGTGCCCTGCTGGTCGTAGTAGTGGTCCTGCCAGTCGATCACCGAGTCCGTCCCGATGGTGTCGGCCACCGCGCCCGGCCCGATCAGCCAGTGCTGGCGGAAGTCGGAGTCGAGCACCAGGGCCTTCAGGCCCACGCAGTCGCGGTGCCGCTGACGGTCCATGGCCGACTGCGGGCGCGCGTACACGTACTTGGTGCTCTGCGAGGTCCAGTCCAGGGCCGAGATGCCGGCCACGGCGAACGGATACTGCAGGGGCCCGCGCTGCACCTCGGTGCCGTCGGGCAGTTCCTTGGTGCCGAAGCCCACCGTGAAGGTCAGGGTGCCCGACGAGTACGTCTCCTCGCGGGTGTCGAAGATCACGGGCGTCATGTAGTCGGCCAGCACCTCGAGGAACGAGTCCATCGATGCGCCGCCCACCAGGAACAGGTTGCCGCCGCGCTCCTGGTACGGGATCAGCCACACGTACTTGTCCACGCCCCGCTCGGGCTTGAACTTGTTGAACATGCCCACCTGCTGGCTGTTGGACTGGGCATAGCACAGCACGGCCTTGTAGGGCACCAGGTCGGCGTAGGTCACGTTGTCGCGGTGGTCGAACCGGTCAAGGTTCCAGTCCAGGCCGTTGACGCCGCCCGGCTGGCTCTGCAGGAACGACCAGAACTCGTTGCGGTAGGTCTCGTCGTTGCGGGGCACGCCGGCCTGGTCCTGCCAGTTCTGCACGCGCTCGTCCACGACCTGGTCGATGACCAGCAGCTCGTTCTGGTTCTCGTAGTCCACGTACGGCACCACGTTCAGCACGCGGCTTAGCTTGGTGACCTGTCCCGAGTCGTCCTCCACGCGCAGCCAGAAGGTGTGGGTGCCTTCCTGGAAGCTGCGCTGCTGGGCGATGCGGTTCTGCTCGGCGGTGCCCGGCGGGACGGCCCAGCCCGGGTCGTTGGGATCGTCGACCGAGATCAGGTCCCAGCCGTGGCGGTAGGACACGATGCGGCCGTTGTAGTCGGCTGCCGAGGCCACCCAGGAGAAGTTCAGGGGCTGGCCGGCCGCGATGGAGATGGGCAGGGCCGTAGGCGCGGACGACGCGCCGAGGTAGATCTCGTTCAGCGTCACGCCCGGCTTGAGCAGGCCCGACTGGGCGATGGACAGGTGCGCCACCTCGACCGCATAGCGGCGGCCCACCGA
Organism: Candidatus Krumholzibacteriia bacterium; assembly: GCA_035399525.1. GTDB lineage: Bacteria > Krumholzibacteriota > Krumholzibacteriia > LZORAL124-64-63 > LZORAL124-64-63 > JACZKN01. Next base: position 2,196 of record DAOPJF010000080.1, read on the forward strand.
CACGGCGCCCGCCGTGTCCTGGGTCTGCACCGCGAACAGCCAGTAGGTGCCCGGGGTCTGGCGCGGGAACGTGGCCAGGCGGTCGTTCTCGTCGGGAGCATACCGCTGCCAGGTCGACCAGTCGGGATCGTCGAAGTTGATCAGCTCCTCGTAGTGCTGGTAGTACTCCGACGGCAGGCGGATGTCCATGCCGTTGATCTGGGCCCGCTTCCACAGGAAGCGGACCTTGACCGGCACGCGCAGGTCGAAGTCCGGGTCCGTGCCCTCCCAGCCGATGTTCACGGTCGAGGGGGCGCGGCTGCTGATGGTCGTGCTCAGGCCCGGGAACTTGGCGCGGGCCGTGGGCACGAGCGTGGTCGACGTGAACGTCATGTAGGCCGGGGTCGGGTCGACCTCGCCCTTGTCGTCCACAGCGCGCACGAAGATCGAGTGGGTGCGGAAGCTGCGGGGCGCGGCCGTGTCGCCCGGGAAGTTCGCCTGGTCCGCCAGCACCACGAACGACGAGTCGGTCGCCGTGGTGAAGTGCCAGGGATTCATCTCGGCGCCCGTCAGCGGATCGTAGGTCATCGTGTCCCGCGGGCTGATGCCGTCGGTGCCGTTGTCGCTGATCTTCCACTCGTAGCCGACGATGCGGCCGTCCGGATCGCCGCCGGTCCAGTTGAATTCCACGACGAACCCGGCCTCGAGCAGCGTCGGCGGCTGCCCGGTGATGCGCGTGTCGGGCCGTGCATTGGGCACGGCCACGCCGCCGAGGTTGGTGTCCACAGAGCACCCCGCGGCCGCGAGCAGCAGCATCAGCACGAGCGCAAAGCTAAGCCTCACCATGAATACCTCTCCTGGATGCCCCGGTCACCTTCACACCGAATCTACTTGGCCGGCGGTGCGGTGTAGCAGTCGACGGTGTCGTTCGATGCCGTGATCGCCCGCACCCGGAACTGCTTCACCAGCGGCACGCCGCCGTTGCTCTCCATCGCGCCCTGCCCCAGATCGAGTCCGTCCTTGATGCCCGGCACCTGCGGGGCGGTCGGCAGGTCGCAGTCGCGCCAGGTCCGGCCCGAGGGCAGGTTCATGATCGAGGGCCGCACCGCGCGGAAGTAGTTGTAGCGGGTCGGCCGCACGGGGTTGCTGCCGCACTGGCTCTGGTCGACGGCGACCACCTGGATGCCGCCCTCGCCCAGCTGCCGCAGCGACTGCGTGAACACCAGCTCGGCCGCGGCCGGATTGGTGCCGAAGCCCCCGATGCTCGAGTAGAGCAGGCTGAACCAGTACGCCTGCACGCCGTTGACGCCCAGCAGCACCGGCGGCACGGCGATGTACACGCGCATCTGCCACGCGCCGTTGGACGTGATGATCAGCTGGTCGTTGGCCGTGGTGCCGGTCACCGACCACGTGTAGCGCGAGATGTCGTCGTTGCCGCCGCCGTCCTTGATCTGGTTGAACGGGTCGCACTCGTAGTCGACCTGGTAGCGCCAGGCCATGATGCGGCGCTGCGCCTGGCTCCAGGCCTCGCGCGTGTCGTCCCTGGCGCTCAGCGTCGTGTACAGCGGGTACAGGCTGACCGGGATGATGTAGTTCGTCCGGCCCAGGCCCGTGGTGTCACTGACGATCTGCGTGAATCCCGAAGCCTTGTCCACCGCCATCGAGGCGGCATTCGGCAGGCGAAGGTCATTGGGATTGACCGGCGCCGAGCGGATGTAGAAGTCCTGCACGCCCGTGAAGCAGTCGCCCGGGGCCCCGTCGACGTGGCAGTCCGCGCCCGGGAGCACCGCGCTGCCGGCCTGGGCGCCGAACTCGACGCACTGCACGCACGGCGGATAGCCGACCTCGAACTGCAGCTGGGCCGGCGAGCCGTCGCGGCGGCCGTGCTCGTCGACGGCCTGCATGTTGAACGTGAAGCTCGTCCGCGGGCCGGTCAGGAAGCCCAGGGTGTCGGCGTACCAGCCGTCCACGCCCGCCCCCCACGCCGGCACGGTGTCGAGCGCGCTCGACTCGGTGGCGAACCGGAACGTGCCGCCGGAGAGGCTCGAGCGCACGCCTTCCACGTAGCCCGCGAGGCCGATGGGGAAGGTCTCACGGGCCCGCTCGTCGCGCGGATCGTCGCGGGCCAGCGCCTTGACCACCACGTAGGTGCGGTCCGGGATGCGGTCGCCCGAGGTGAACGGCACGCGCGTGTGCGTCGGGTCGTTCAGGCGGATGTAGTACGGGTAGACCTGGGCGTCATCCGGATGCGCCCAGTCGGTCTCGCCGTTCAGGACGATCGTCTGGGGATCGAAGTTGACCAGGAACCGGAACTCCCGCTGGAAGTCGGCGACCTCGACGCCGGCGACGTCCACCGAGTTGACCAGCAGGTTCACCGACCCGCTGGGCAGAAGCTTGCGGAACGGATTGGTCTGGCTCGATCCGTCGTTCAGGAAGGTCAGGCTGCTGACCTCGCCGAAGTACGAGAAGCTGTCGCCCGTCGACTCGTTGAAGCGGCGCGGATGCCAGCAGTCCTCGAGGGTGGGCACGCAGTTGTTGCCCAGGTCGCCGAGCAGCTGCCACTTGTAGCCGAACAGGCCGTCGTCGAACGGATAGATGGTGTCCACGCGGGCCAGGGCGTCCCGATCGTAGCCCACGATGTTCGGAGTCTCGCCCTTCCACCCCACGGTGTAGGGCTTGCGGTAGCCGACGGTGTCGGCCTGGCCGGCGGCCAGGGCGACGGTGTCGGCGCCGACGATGCGGAAGAACCGGATCGACGGGTTGCCCAGGGTGTTGCTGAAGAAGTGCAGCCGGGCCGGTGTGCGGTCGTACGCGCCCATGTCGTCGATGGCGACCATGTGCAGCGTGAAGTCGGCCGAGGGACGCGTGCCCTGCTCGATGCGGAAGTCGAAGATCGAGTCGGTGCGCGTCGTCCAGTTGGCGATGGCCAGGGTCGAAGCGTCGAGCGCCGGGTTGAAGCGCGTGTCCTCCTCGTCCTCGGTGGTGTCCTCGTCCTGGACCGTGGTGTCGGTCAGCGCCCACACGAAGCGCTCCACGCGGCCGTCGGCGTCCGAGCCGTACCAGTAGACGTGGAAGTGGTAGTAGCCGCCGCCGCTCTCGGTGGGGGCGCCGATGATGTACGTCTCGGGCGCCTTGTTGACGATGACGGCTTCCGGGACGAAGGCCCGGCAGCCCGTCAGCACCAGGGCGAGCAGGACCGCCCCCAGGACCAGCGCCCACGCGGCGTTTCGGCAGTTTCTCATGCTGGTATGCGCCCCCTCGGAAGCGTATTCGCGACTTATGGTTTCGCACTCCGCCGCCACGGTGGGACTGGCGGCGGCCGGCCGTGCGGGCCCATGCGCCCCGGCTGGCGGGATGGTCAGGTTTCGGCCCCTGAAATATAGGGATCCGGGTTCGCCGGTGTCAACCAAAGGTTCCCCGAAACCGCAGACGGCGAGGGACTTGGCGCGGCGGCCTCCCCCGGCCCCCGGCAAGAAACAGGGGAGCGGCCCCGGAGGGCCGCTCCCCGACGGTCAGGTGAGGTAGAGGACTACTTCACCAGGGCCATCTTGTTGACGACCACGTCGTTGCCCATGCGGGCCTCGTAGAAGTACACGCCCGAGGAGACCTTGGCGCCGGCGTTGTTGGAGCCGTCCCAGTCGATGCTCGACGAGGCGTCCACGTAGCCGTCGATCAGGGTCTTGACCAGCTCGCCACGGACGTTGAAGACCTTCAGCGTCATGTGACCGGGCTTGGCGACCGTGTACGAAATGGTGGTCTTGGGGTTGAAGGGGTTCGGGAAGTTGCGGGCCGCGAAGACCTCGGCACCCGGAACCGCCGTGGCGTCACCGGGGTTGCCGGCGATACCGAAGTAGTTCAGGACGTCGTTCAGGACGCGAGCGCGAGCCGACAGCTGAGCGTCAGCCTTGGCACCCTCGTTCGGGTCCGTGTAGACGAACATGAGGTCGTACGGCATCGACACGGCACGGCCGGCCGCACCCAGGTCGTTCAGGATCGCAGCGGCGTACGGGTAGCCACCCGGGTTGCCGGCAGCGTTCGCGAACTGGGCGATGCGGGTCGCACCGCCGACGGGCGAAACCGCGTCGAACGTGTTGATGACACCGCAGCCGCCGTAGGCGATCCAGCTGTCGACCGTGGCGAACACGGGGTTGCCGGCCTCGACCAGGACGCGGGGAGCGGTCTGCGAGCCGATCAGCGGACGGATGTCGTTGCTGGCAACGGCGACGCCCATCTGGTCGGTCAGGAAGTTCAGGGTCGTGGTGCCGGCGCCGTTGAGGTCGCTGGCCAGGTCGTCACCCGTCAGGAAGATGTCGCCGCCGTACGTGGTCATCCACGTCGCGAGCAGCTCGGCGTCCTTCGAGGGGTCGCTGTTGTAGTCGCCGTTGGCGATCGTGTTGATCGAGAGGTCGCCCGACGTGTAGAGGATGTCGGAGTAGTTCTCGATGTGGAACACGGTCGCACGGCCGCCCAGGCCGTTGCCGACGCCGGAGCTCGGACCGTTCGTGTAGTACACGTCGTAGTCACGGCCGGCCAGCATGCCCAGGTTCGCCAGAGCGCCATGCCACTCGGCCTGGCCGCCACGGTTCGCGAAGTCGTTCCAGAACAGCACGCTGGGCTGGCTCAGGTCCGCCGCGATGGTCGGCAGGGCACGAACGGTGAAGCTCGAGCTGTAGGTCAGGGGATCGACAGCGCTGAAGACCGAGAAGCCAGCGGTGTCGGCAGGCAGCGTGGCGTACTGGACGTCGCCGCCCAGGTCGTCGCCGGCCTGCAGGTAGTAGTGCAGGATGTCACCGGGGAACAGGAAGCCGGTGTCGGGCAGGTCGGCCGAGAAGGTATCGGCGACGCGCACGCCCTGGCTGTTGTACACCTCGACACAGTCCACGTAGCCCTGGTTCGGCAGACCGCTGGTGCGGTAGGCGTCGAACACGGGGTTGGCCTGCAGGTTGTAGTAGCAGCGGGGCAGACCGGCCAGCACGGCACCGGCGCGCGACGGGACGGCGGTGAAGACCACCGAGTCGCCCGGGTCGTTCAGCTGGTGGGTGATCAGGCTGATGTTGTTGGCCATGTCGAAGCGCACGCTGTTGTTGCCCAGGTTCACGAGGTCAACCTGACCGATGGCCGGGAAGTTGTCCTGCGCGAGGTCGATCTCGCGGGTCGACATGCCGGGGCCGACGATCGGGAAGGTCTCGAAACGGACGTTGTCGAAGTACGGGGCGGGGTAACCGTCGTTGCCGTTCCAGCCCGAGACCCAGCCCAGCTCGTAAGCCGCGAACTGGACCTGCACCTCGGTGCGACCCGGCTCGAGCAGGTCACCGCAAGCCTGGACGACACGCAGGTAGTCCGGGCCGCCGTAGTACACGAAGTTGCGATCCTGCCAGCCGGCCGTGGTGATGTCGCCACCGGCCGCCACCGAACGGACGCCCCACGTGTAGAAGATGCCAGGGGCATCCGGGCTCAGGTCCTCGTGACGGTAGGCATCGAACACCAGGTTGGCGCCGTCGTAGGCCTGGTTGACCCAAGCGCCCACGGGCGACTCGACCGCGTTGTTCAGGTGCGAATCGGCGCCGGCCAGACCGCCGGTCGTGTTGACGATGAAGCCCGAGGGGCCGTAGCACCAGTTCACGCACAGCGTGCCGCCGGTGCCGGGAACCACGACGCCGTCGTCGATGAACGCGACCTGCGGGCTGTAGTTGGTGTTGCAGGGGTCGACGTCCTCGAGGCCGGTCCAGACCTTGGCGAAGTCGCCAACGCCCAGCGGGAAGCGGACCGTGAAGGCGCCCAGGGTGCCGTCCTCGAAGTCGAAGCTGTAGCCGGTGCCGTTCGTCAGGGCGATGCTGACGTCGTCGAGCTGGCACGCGCCCGAGGTGGGCCACGAGCAGTCGCCGTCCGACCAGCCGCCGTCCGAGGTCACGCGGAACAGAACGACGACCTCGTTCGAGCCGCCGCCCATGTAGTCGCCGGGGGCGTACGAGAACGACTCGTTCACGGCCACCAGGCCGGCGCCGTCCCAGCTGTTGATGTTCAGGATGCCCTGGTCGAACTTCTCGCAGCTCAGCCACGTGTAGTCGTAGCCGGGCTCCGTGTCGTGCTGCAGGTTGGCAGTCACGGTGACCGTGCAGCTGAGCGTGTTGTTGGCAACAGCGCCGCGCCACTCGAGCATCTCGTTGTAGTTGTTGGCGTAGCCGCCGTCCGGGTCGGTCGCACCGGCGTCGCAGGACGGGATGTCCTCACCGCACCAGGCGGAGTAGGTCCCCGTGACCGCGAAGTAGGTGCTGGCCTGCCAACGGATCTGGGTCGGCTGGGTGATGTCGTAGTGCGTCCAGCCGTTCCAGCTGGCGTTGCCGCCGGCGGTCTGGAACTGGCCGTTGATGGCAGCGCCGGAGCCGTTCGGGCCGATGATCAGGGCGGTGTCGCGCGACGCCTTGGCGAAGCTCTGGCCGCCACCGATGATGACCTCGGTGCCGTTGCCGGCCACGTAACGCGGCATGTCGGCAGCGAACGAGGCGAAGGCGAAGGCCAGCGCCAGCGCGAGACAAGCGAACATGGTGAATCTCTTCATGCTTTTCCCCCCATCGTTGACTTTGTCAACACATGGTCAGGCGAACGATTGCTGCACCCGTTGGTGTGATTCAGGCACCGTGGGCACAGTGCACATTGGGCGACAAAAGGTTCCCACAGACTTCGGCATCGGGGGACCCCCGGTGCCGTTGAGCGAGACCTCCTTGCAAAGCTGCAGACCCAAGGTGACGAGTGAACAATGTGTCAAGTGAACGAACGTGAATG
>DAOPJF010000081.1:0-8943 GCA_035399525.1 Candidatus Krumholzibacteriia bacterium
CGAGACGCGCGTCGCCGACTTCAAGGCGTCGCGCCTGCTGGTCAGCAACGGCGAGTACAAGGCCTTCATCGACGCCGGCGGCTACCGTGAACCGCGCTTCTGGACCGAGGAGGGCTGGGCCTGGCGCTCGTACCAGGACACGCAGCACCCGCGCTTCTGGGTGCCCGCGGGCGACGGCGGCTGGCGCCTGCGCTGCATGGCCCAGGAGATCGCCATGCCCTGGAACTGGCCGGTCGAGGTGAACCAGCTCGAGGCCAAGGCCTTCTGCAACTGGAAGGCCGAGACCACCGGGCGCCCGGTGCGCCTGCCCACCGAAGCCGAATGGCTGCGGATGTTCGATGCCGCCGGCCTGCCGGACATGGACGCCTGGACCACCGAACCGGGCAACATCAACCTGGCCGGTCCCGCCTCGAGCGTGCCGGTGGACCGGCACGTGCAGGGCCCGTTCTGCGACGTGGTGGGCAACGTGTGGCAGCACACCGAGACGCCCATCGACGGCTTCGCCGGCTTCGCCGTCCATCCGTTGTACGACGACTTCTCGACGCCGACCTTCGACAACAAGCACAACCTCATCAAGGGCGGCAGCTGGATCTCGACGGGCAACGAGGCCCAGAAGGACAGCCGCTACGCCTTCCGCCGCCACTTCTACCAGCACGCCGGCTTCCGCTGGGTCGAATCCGAGCAGCCCGTGGTCATCCGCAAGGACGTCTACGAGACCGACGACCTGGTCAGCCAGTACTGCGAGTTCCACTACGGCGAGGAACGCTTCGGCGTGCCCAACTTCGCGGTGCGCTGCGCCGAGATCTGCCGCGAGCTCGCCGGCAAGCGTCGCATCCGCCGCGCCCTGGACCTGGGCTGCGCCACCGGCCGCGCCACCTTCGAGCTGGCGCGGTTCTGCGACCACGTGACGGGCATCGACTTCTCGGCGCGCTTCATCAAGGTGGGCCACGAGCTGCAGCAGACCGGCCGCACGCGCTACGTCATCCCCGAGGAGGGCGAGATCGTCGCCTACCGCGAACGGACCCTGGCCGGGCTGGGCCTGGACGGCCTGCAGGGCAAGGTCGAGTTCTGGCAGGGGGACGCCCACAACCTCAAGCCCCAGTTCACCGACTACGATCTGGTGCTGGCGGCCAACCTCGTGGATCGCCTCTACGACCCGCGGCGCTTCCTCGACCTCGTCCACGGCCGCCTGCGGCCGGGCGGCCTGATGGTGCTGCTGTCGCCCTACACCTGGCTCGAGGAGTTCACGCCGCGCGAGAAATGGCTGGGCGGACGCAAGGTGAACGGGGAGAATGTCACGACGCTCGACGGGTTGCACGCCGCGCTCGAACCGCGCTTCCGCCCGCTGGGCGAACCGCGCGACGTCGAGTTCGTCATCCGCGAGACCGCGCGCAAGCACCAGCACACCGTCAGCCAGCTGACGGTCTGGGAACGCGTCGACTAGCGCGCCGGCCGCGGCGCCACGGGGGAGGAGCACGGCATGCCCGCAGACGACGCCCGCCTCGGCAACGGGGATCCCCAGGGGATCGTGACCGACCTCGACTGTCTGGTCGAGGGATGCCAGGTCGTCGATCCGCACTGGCGGTACCTGTACCTGAACGCCGCGGCGGCCGCGCACGCCCGGCGGCCGCGCGAAGACCTGATGGGCCGCACCATGATGGAGTGCTTCCCCGGCATCGAGGAGGCCCCGTTCTTCGCCCTGCTGCGCGCTTGCATGGACGACGGCCGCCCCCGCACCATCGAGAACCTCTTCACCTACCCCGACGGCGCGACCGCGTGGTTCGAACTGCGCATGCGGAGGGTGCCCGAGGGCGTCTTCATCCTGTCGATCGACGTCTCGGCCCACAAGGAGGCGGCCACGCGCCTCGAGCGGCTCAACGCGATGCTCCGCGCGGTCCGCACCATCAACGGGCTCAGCGCGCGCGAGACCGATCCGGTCGCCCTGCTGCAGGGGGCGTGCGGGATCCTGGTGGGCATCCGCGGCTTCACTTCGGCCGCCGCCGGCCTGGTCGGCGGGGACGGCGCGGCGCCGGAACTGGTCGCCAGGGCCGGGGTCGATGCCGACGGACAGCTGGCCGAGTTCGCCGCCGGACACCTGCCCGACTGCGTGGTCGAGGCCCTCGAACGGCGGACCCTGGTGGTGCGCGAGGTCGACGGCGGCGGCTCCCCCGACGTGCGGCGGCTGGCCCTGCCGCTGCAGCACGGGAACCTCGTGCTGGGATTCCTGGCCGTGCAGCTGCCCCGGGAGCTGGCCGACGACCTGGAAGAGCAGCAGCTGCTGGGCGAGGTCGCCGACGACCTGGCCTACGCGCTGCAGGGGCTGCGCACCGCCATCGCCCTGGCCGACCGCGAGGAGAAACTGCGCCAGGCGCAGCGCCTGGAGACCGTCGGCCGCCTGGCCGGCGGCATCGCCCACGACTTCAACAACATCCTGGCGGCGCAGATGGGCGTCTGCGAGCTGCTCGCCGACCAGGTGCCGACCGGCTCGCCGCTGGCCGCCGACCTGGCGACGATCCGCACCTGCACCGAGCGCGCGGCCGACCTGACGCGCCAGCTGCTGGCCTTCAGCCGGCGGCAGACCCTGCGCCCGGAGACCCTCGACCTGAACGAGGTCCTGGCCGACCTCAAGCGCATGCTCGACCGCCTCATCGGCGAGGACATCGCGCTCGCCATGGTGGTCGACGGCGACCTCGGCCCCATCGTCGCCGATCGCAGCCAGCTCGAGCAGGTGGTCATGAACCTCGCCCTGAACGCCCGCGACGCCATGGCCGAGGGCGGCCACCTGACGATCGAGACGGCGAACGTCGACCTGCATGGAGCCGCTCTCGCGGCCCATCCGGGGGTCGAACCCGGTCCCTACGTCGTGCTGTCGGTCTCGGACGACGGCTGCGGCATGGACGCGGCGACCGCGGAGCGCGTCTTCGAGCCCTTCTTCACCACCAAGGCCATGGGCCGAGGGACCGGCCTGGGACTGGCGACGGTGTACGGCATCGTCCGGCAGTCGGGCGGCCACATCTGGGTCTACAGCGAGCCCGGCCAGGGCACGACCTTCAAGGTGGTGATGCCCCGCACGGACGCGGCGCCGTCCGCGGTCGGGACCTCGCCGTCCATCGATGCGGGGCACGGCCAGTCGATCCTGCTGGTCGAGGACGACACCAGCCTGCGCGACCTCGTGAAGCGGCTGGTGATCTCCCTCGGCTACCGGGTCGTGGCGGCGGCCGACGGCCTGGCGGCCCGCGCCCTGGTCGATGGCGGCCTGGTGCCCGACCTGCTGCTGACCGACGTGGTCATGCCCGGCCTGAGCGGACCGCAGCTGGCCGAGGACCTCCAGCGGAGGCACCCCAGCCTGCGGGTGCTCTACATGTCCGGCTACACGGCCAATGCCATCGTCCATCACGGCATCCTGGACAGCGGTATGCACCTGCTGCCCAAGCCGTTCAGCCGCGAGCAGCTGGCGCAGCGGCTCGCCGAGGTCTTCCGGACGCCCTGACCGCGCCCGTCCACCGAACCGCAGAAGGGACCGAACGTGAGCGATTGCCCCCGCGAAGCCGCCATCCGCGTGCTGATGATGCCCCGCGACACCAACCACCGCGGCACCATCTTCGGCGGCGTGATCCTCAGCCACATCGACCAGGCCGGCGCCGTGGGCGCGCTGCAGGCGGGTTGCGCCCAGGTCGTGACCGTGGCCATGGACAAGGTCGAGTTCCACGCGCCGGTCATGGTGGGCGATCTCGTCAGCTTCTACACCGAGGTGATCGCGCGCGGCCGCACCTCCATCACCGTGCGCGTCGAGGTCGAATCGCTGCGGCGCTACGGCGGCTCGGTGCAGGTGACGTCGGCGGACGTGACCTTCGTGAACGTCGACGATGCCGGCCGCCCGACGGCGCTGCCCGACGCCGGGGCCGGCGCCTAGGCCTGTTCCCCGCTGTCTGCGGGTCCTCACACCGCTGTGCCCGCCGCCGCACGCGCCGGCCGCCTGCCCGCCCGGAGCCGGTCGGCGGACCGGGGGCTGCACCGCCCCCATCCTGCTGCCGGAACGTCACTTGTCATCCCGTTCACGCGCGGGCCGCATCCCGGCACCGCCCTTGATACCCCTCCGTTGCCCGGGCCGGATGAGCCGGCGGACGGCGGGGAGGTGTCGCGGTGGATCGTTCGGGAACCCCGTTCCTGCTGCTGATGGTGCTGCTGCCGGCCGTGGCGGCCGCAGCACTGCCCGGCCCGCAGGCCGACCCGGACTCCTCGGCCGACGGCTGCCTTCTCTCGCAGTTCGGCGTGCTCGGCCGCGCCGCGGGCGACGCCATGGGTGGCGACGTGCTGGTGACCTGCGACCTGATGACAGCCATGGCCAGGGGCCGCTGGACTCCCCTGCTCGGGCTGCGTGCGACCGCCGACTCGGAAGCCGCCCGGCTGGGCTTGTCCGTCGGCGTGCGCCGCGCCCTGGGCTCAACGGGGCGCACATGGTACGCGCAGGGCATGGTCGGCTTCTCCGTGCAGCCGGGAGAATCGCCGGACGACGCGACGGGCCCGATCGGCTGGTTCGCCGGCCTCGAGCTCGGCCGGCACGAGCACCTCGCACTGGCAGTCACGCTGGAAGGACTCGGCGATCCGGGCTCCTTCGGTGTCCCCTACAGCGGCGACGGCTCGACGGCTTCCGGCCACCCCGACCAACCCGTCCTGTGCATCGGTGTGAAGTGCGGCGGAAGACCCGGCCTGCTGGGCGCCGCCGGCGTCGTCGCGACGACCGCAGCCATCGGGCTGCGCAACCTGGGCGAGGAATGAGCCCTGGCAACGGCGCCGGACGGACCGGCGCCAACGAAAGGAATGAAACCATGTTCAACCGCCACCACACGACCCGTGCGACGCTGGCCCTGGCGGCCTGCCCGCTGTTCCTGCTCGCAGCCTGCGGCGAGGAGACGCCCCTGGTCCCGCAGGACGCGGGCGACAAGGCCCGTGACGTCGTACGCGAGATCGGCGATGCACCTCCTGCCGAGCAGGCCGTCGTGATGATCGACGGCTCGCCCGTCGTCATCTGGCCCTACACCGGCACCTCGTTCGACGGCGCGGCCGTCGATCCCGTCAACGTGGTGTTCGTGGGCGCCGACCCGGTGCAGGTCCGCACGGCCCTGATGGGCCTGGACGGCGACCGCTCGGCGTTCGGCATCCCGCCGGTCGCGCCGTTCGATGCGCCCTGGCAGGACGCCATCGGCGGCGACGTGCAGACGACCTGCGCCCCGGGAGGCGACGGCTGGGTCGCCAGCATCGTGCAGCTGACCCTCGGCGAGTACGGTCCCCAGCGGGTGCACCTGCGCCTGTTCGCCACGGGCCTGGAGATCGGCGGACGGCCCGTCACCCTGGGCGGCGCGCACTTCGAGCTGCAGATTCCCGGGACCACCGAGCACCAGGTCCTCAGCTGGGAGCTCGCCGAACAGATCGTGACGGCCGACATGATGCGCACCGGCCGGCTGGACATGCAGGCGCCGCTCTACCCGACCGGCCCGATCAATGCGGCGCCCAGCTGGCGCGCGATCGACCCCATGATCTACAACATGCTGCCGCCCGAGCTGGTCGGCCTGATCCAGGGTCCGGCCCAGCCCGCGGACGCCCCGGTGCCGCTGCCCTCCGACGGCCAGGGCACCGTCTTCTCCATCGTCGGCGCCCCCGTCCCGGCCCCCGGCGCCTGGACGCATGCCGTCACGATCACCTACGACCAGCTGGTGCCGCGCCCCTTCTGCGCCGAAGGTCCGGGCGACTGGCTGATGGTGGCCGGCCCGGTCGACTTCCGGCTGCGCGTCGAGGTGTCGGCCGAGGGCGTGTACACCGTCCACAGCTCGTATGAAGGCGTCATCGAGGCCCTGCCGGTCGACCTGTCCGGCGGCGCCCCGGTGCCGGTCGGCGACCCGTTCACGGCGCGGGTGAGCGGCCGGACCAACGGCATGCTGGCGGGCAGCGACGGGCGCATCGTGGCCGATGACCGCCGCTTCACCCACGAGGCCGACGGCAACCAGGTGCTCGACCAGCGCCTGAACGTGCCCCGGTCGGGACCGAAGACGTACCGGGTCGCGCTGAGCTGCATCGACGATCTCTAGGCCGGTCGGCCTCGGCAGGGCGGGGGCGGCGCCGCGGGGTGCCGCCCCTGCCTCACAGGGCGATGTCGAGATCCTTCATCAGCCGGTTCAGGTAGCTGCGCTGCAGGCCCAGCAGCTCGGCCGCGCGCGTCTGGTTGCCCCCGGTGCGCGCCAGGGCCTTCAGCACCAGGCGGCGCTTGCAGGCGGTCACGGCCTCGCGGTAGCCGAGGTTGTCCTCGTCGACTTCGGGAGCCGTGGGGCCGGTCAGCACCTCCGGCGGCAGCAGGTCGGGTGTCAGTGCGTCCTCGGGCGCCAGCACGGCCATGCGCTCGACGGCGTTCTTCAGCTGCCGCACGTTGCCCGGCCAGGCGTAGGCCTGCATCACGTCGAGGGTGCGGGCGGCGAAGTGCAGCCGCGGCCGCTTGAGGTCCGCCGCGCTGCGCGCCAGGAAGCGCGCCGCCAGGATGGGCACGTCCTCGGCCCGTTCGCGCAGGGGCGGCACGCGCAGCGCGATGACGTTCAGCCGGTAGTAGAGGTCCTCGCGGAAGCGGCCCGCCGCCACGTCGGCGGCCAGGTCGCGGTTCGTCGCCGCGATCAGCCGGCAATCCACCCGCACCGTCTGGTTGCCGCCCACGCGCTCGAACTCGCCGGCCTCCAGGAAGTGCAGCAGCTTGGTCTGCAGGCCCGCGCTGATGTCGCCGATCTCGTCCAGGAACGCCGTGCCGCCCGTGGCGATCTCCAGCCGCCCGGCCTTGCGCTGCACCGCGCCGGTGAACGCCCCGCGCTCGTGGCCGAACAGGGTCGACTCGATGAGGTCGTCCGAGATCGCCACGCAGTTCACGTACACGAACGGACCGCGCGCGCGCGGGCTGACGGCATGGATGTGCTCGGCCATGACCTGCTTGCCGCTGCCGCTCTCGCCCGTCAGCAGCACGGTGGTGTCCGCGAGCGCCGCCCGCTCCGCGGTCTCGACGACCCGCCGCATGGCGGGCGACGGACCGACCACCGGACCGCCGCCGGCTGCCGGCGCCGCGAGGGCCAGGCGCGCCAGGCGCCGGCGCTCGAGGCAGCGTTCGACGACCCGCTGCAGCAGGTCGAAGTCCGCGGGCTTGGTCAGGAAATCCTCGGCGCCCCGCTTGACCGCCTCGACCGCGTTCTGCACCGAGCCGTGGGCCGTCAGCACCACGACGTCGGCGCTGCAGTCGGTCGCCTTCAGGCGTTCGAGCACCTCGAGCCCCGACAGCCCCGGCAGGCCGAGGTCGAGGATGACCAGGTCGAACGCCTGCCGCGCCGCAAGCGCCAACGCCTGCTCGCCGTCGGGCGCCGTCGTGACCTCGTGGCCCCAGTGCCGGCAGCGGTCCCCCAGCGCCCTCAGCAGGTCGGGACTGTCGTCCACGATCAACAGGGAAGCCTTCATGTGCCCGGTCCTTCCGGTCCTGCGCCGCCGCCGCGGTCGGCCCGCTTCAGGCGGCTGGTGAACACGGCGCCGCCGTCCGGATGGTCGGCCGCATCCAGCGAGCCTCCCATCAGCTCCAGCAGCGTGGCCGCGATGTGCAATCCCAGGCCGAATCCCTTGCGCGCCGAGTGCGGGCTCGGCACGCCCTGCGCGAAGCGCGCGAACAGGACCGCCGGGCTCTGCCCGCGCAGTCCCGGCCCGTGGTCCCGCACCGCGGCCGCCACCTGGTCGCCCTCGACGGCGAAGGTCACGGTGACCTCCGACCCGGCGGCGGTGTACTTCACGGCGTTGTCCAGGATGTTCAGGGCCGCCTCCACCACGCGGTGGACGTCGCCGCGTGCCGGGGGCACGTCCCCGGCGACGACGGTCACCGTGACCCGCTTGGCAGCCGCGTCGGCGGCGACCATCGTCGCCGCGTCGCGCCAGGCCGTCGGGAATGCGAAGGGTTCGCACGACACCGTGATGGCGGCCCGGTCGAGCCGGCTGATCTCCAGCAGGTTGTCCACGAGGCGATTGAGGTGGGCCCCGGCGCCGGCGATCGCCTGCAGGTACGCGACCTGGGCCTCGGTGGGTTCGCCCGCCAGGCCGTCCAGCAGGTTGCGCGCCGACCAGGCGATGCCGGCAGCCGGCGTGCGCAGGTCGTGGGCCACCTGAGACAGGAACTCGGTCTTCATGCGGTCGATCTCCGCGAGCCGCTCGCGCGCCAGGGTCTCGGCCACCAGCGATCGCTGCAGGGCGACGCGCTCGGCGTGGGATCCGGCCAGGCGACCGCACGCGGCCAGGAACGCCAGGTCCTGTTCCACCCAGTGGCGGCCGGTCGCCCTGCGCCCCACCGCGACGGCGCCGACCGTGCGCCGGCGCCCGTCCAGCGGCTGCACGATCACCCAGCCCGCGTCGGCGAGGGCGGACGGGAACGCCGTCGTCTCCAGCTCCGGCACGCTGGTCGTCCCGGGGGCCAGCAACGGGCTGACCGGCCACGCCGTGTCGTCATCGTCGAAGGGGGGTGCGATCCGCCGCCCGGATCCGTCGTCGCCGGTGCTGCCGCTGTAGCCTCGCACGAAGACCGCGCAGGCCGCGGGCAGCAGGGCGGCTTCGACGGAACGGCGCACGCAGGACGCGATCGCGGCGGCCTCCCCCAGCGGCGCCAGGTCGCGCTCCAGGATCTCGAGCCGGCGCTCGTGGTCGTGGGCCACCTTGAAGAAGGTGCGGTCGATGAGCGAGCCGAGCAGGCGCCGCACGGGCAGGAACGCCGCACCCGCCACCAGGCCCAGGAGGGCCGGCGGCAGCCAGGGCTCGACGCCCTGCGGGGCGCCGAAGCGCAGCGTGAAGGCCAGGCCGCCCGCCAGGTAGACCAGCACCATGATCGCGGCCAGCAGGCCGTACAGCAGGCTGCGGCGGATGATGACATCGATGTCGAGGAAC
>DAOPJF010000082.1:0-1586 GCA_035399525.1 Candidatus Krumholzibacteriia bacterium
CATGCCCTCCTCGCCCTTGGGCGCCTGCAGCGAGAAGTACTCCAGGAACCGCGGCGAGATGAAGCTCTCGGCCACGCCCTGGAACGCGATGCCCACGATCATCATGAAGGTGACCGGGTGCATGCCCAGGATGGGGCTGCCGTCGGTCAGGTTGCTGGCGGCCATCCACAGCGCCGAGACCGGCATGATGAACATGCCGACGGTCATGGAGAACAGCGCCGTGCGCCGGGCCATCAGCTGCGTGATGAAGCCCACCGTCAGCACCACCGCCGCCGGGTTCACGTTGGCCAGCCAGGACGGCGACGCGCCCTCGCCCACCATGCGCAGCACGTACTTGGGCATCGAGGCGTAGAGCTGGCCCTGCACCATCCAGAAGCCGGTGATGATCAGGATCAGGGTGATCAGCCGCCCCTGGCGGAAGACGGCCTTCAGGGCCTGCCAGGTCTCGGCCGCCGACTTGGCCGTGGTCTCGTGGTGGCCGCTGCGGTAGAAGGCCGCCACCAGGATCAGCGCCAGCAGCGTCATCGAGGCGGCGAACAGGTTCAGCACGATGAAGCCCTCGTCGCCCAGCGACATGCGCAGGGGCTTGACGATGGTCTTGCCGCCGAACGCGCCGATGTTCACCATGGCGTAGAAGATCGAGAACCCGCGCGCCCGATTGACCTCGTTGGTCTCGCGGGCCACGGTGCCGGTGATCACCGACTTGATGAACGAGCCCCCGAGCATCACCACCATCATCACCGGGACGAACAGCCAGCGCTGCCACGAGCCCTCGAGGCCGGTGTACTCGATCATCTTCCCCACGGCGTCGGCGTCGGGCGACCCCGCCGCGGGCATGCCGTAGTGCACCAGCCCGGCGTTCTGCAGCAGCGTGGGCAGCACCCACATGCCGGCGTAGCCCACCGACAGCAGGCCGAAGGCCAGCATCAGCGCGCGCCGGTAGCCCATGCGGTCGGCGTAGGCGCCGCTGAAGGTGGGCAGGAAGTACAGCCCGGCCGAGAACAGGCCGCTGGTGATGGCGGCCTCGCGGTCGCTGTAGGCCAGGATGCGGCTGAGGTAGAGGGTGACGGACACGAACACGCCGTACCACGCGGCGCGCTCGAGCAGTTCGACCAGGTTGGCCGTCCAGAAGGCCTGCGGGAAGCGCCAGGTCAGGCCGGAGTCTCGGGCGGTCATGGTGGTGGATCCTCGGTTGCGGGTGGCGGGCGCCGCGGCGGGCGTCCGGTGACGGGCATGCCGGCCACTCTACACCAGCGGCGGTCGTGATCCAACCCGAACCGGCCGGTGCGGCCCGGCCGCGGCGGCGTTACCATGTCCGGACCGCATCGCCGCGCGACCCGGACGAAGGAGTTCGCCTTGGGCCTGTTCACCCCGCGCAAGCTCGCTCCGGCGGTCGCCGCCCTGCTCGTGGGCCTGGGCCTGGCCTGGATCGATGCCCGTCCCGGCTTCGACGACACCGGCATCCTGGTGGGCCTGGTGTTCCTTGCGGGACTGCTGTTCGCCGCCTGAGCCGCCGGCACCTTGCCGGACGTCCGGTTCGTTGCTAACCTCGCCGGAACCCTTTCCCGCAGACCCGGAGTGTGCCC
>DAOPJF010000082.1:1686-8867 GCA_035399525.1 Candidatus Krumholzibacteriia bacterium
TCCGGTTCGTTGCTAACCTCGCCGGAACCCTTTCCCGCAGACCCGGAGTGTGCCCATGCTTGACGCCGCCGCCGCCCTCGCCCGCCTGCAGTCCGGCAACCGCCGCTTCGTCGAGGGCGTGCGCAGCATCGACACGCTCATCAGCCACATGCGCCGTGACGACCTGCTCGACGCCCAGATGCCCTTCGCGGTGGTGGTGGGCTGCTCGGATTCGCGGGTGCCCGTCGAGATGATCTTCGACCAGGGCCTGGGCGACCTGTTCGTGATCCGCGTGGCGGGCAACATCGTCGCGCCGTCGCAGGTGGGCAGCGTCGAGTTCGCGGCGGAGCGCTACGGCGTGCGCCTGGTGGTGGTGCTGGGCCACTCGCGCTGCGGCGCCATCCAGGCCACCCTCGAGGACCTGCTCGATCCGTCGGGCGGCACCTCGCGCAACCTGCGCTCCATCGTCGACCGCATCCGGCCGTCGGTCGCCGGGCTGCTGGAGACCGGCCTGCGCGACGACCCCGCGGCCCTGGCGCTGCAGGCCTCGCGGGCCAACGTGCGCACCGCGGCCAACCACCTGCGGCACGGCTCGGCGCTGCTCGAGAAGCTGGTGCGCGAGAACGGGCTGCTCATCGTCGGCGCCCACTACTCGCTGGAGACCGGCGAGGTCGAGTTCTTCGACGGCGACCTTCCCGGCGGGGCCTGAGCGCCCTCGCCCTACGGATTGACGATGCCCTCGCGGATGGCGAAGCGAGCAAGGTCGACCCGGTCGTGGATCTGCAGCTTCTCCATCAGCTGCACGCAGTGGCGGTCGACGGTCTTCACGCTGATCGACAGCAGCTCGGCCACCTGCTTCTTGGCCAGCCCGCGGGCGATGGCGGCCAGCACCTCGCGCTCGCGCGGCGTCAGCAGCGCCAGGCGCGTGCCCGCCGCACACCGCAGGACAGGGCCGGACCGCTCCACCACGATCCGCTCCTTCACGTCCGGGGAGAAGTACACGCCGCCGCCGGCGACGGTGCGCACCGCCTCGACGATGACGTCGAGCGGTTCGGTCTTGACCACGTAGCCGGCCGCGCCCACGTCCAGGGCCTGCTGCACGTGGTGGTCGCTGACGAAGGCGCTCAGCAGCATCACGCGCAGGGCGGGCCGTTCGGCCCGCAGCTTCTCGATGACGCCGAACACCGGCGGTCCCGGCATGTCGATGTCCAGCACCGCCACGTCGGGCGCGAGGGCCCGCGCGGCCTGCAGCGCGCGGTCGGTGTCGCCCGCTGCATGGACGACCCTCAGCCCGGGCTCGTCGTGCAGCCGCACCTTCAGCAGCTCGCAGACGAACACGTGGTCGTCGGCCAGCAGGATCCGCACCGGGCCGCTCATGCCCGCGCCTCCGCGGCGCGCCGGGCCGACGCGGCGGCCGCGACGGCTTCGCACAGCTCGGGCATGGTGAACGGGCGGGCGACCACGGTGCCCGCGCGCGGGGCCGGGGGCGGCGGCGCCTCGCCCCGCATCAGTACCAGCGCCGCACCGGGCGACGCGCGGGAGACGAGGGACAGGCAGGTGCCGGCCGCACCGGCGGGCAGGTCGCCATCGACGACCGCGATCTCGCAGCCGCCCTGGGACGCCAGGCGCTCGGCCGCGCCCGGGGCGTCGTCCGCCACGCTCACCGAGAAGCCGCAGGACCGCAGGGCGTCCGCCACCAGGCCGCGCACCACGTCGCCTCGGCAGACCAGCAGCACGCGCTCGGCGGCGGCGACGCACGCCGCGGGCACGGGCGCGGGCTCGGCGGGCGCCGCGCGCAGGGGCAGCACCAGGCTGAAGGTCGCGCCCGCGCCCGGCCGCGAATCGATCTCCAGGCGTCCGCCGCACTCGTTCACCACCGTGCGCACGCTGAACAGGCCCAGCCCGCAGCCGCCCTCCTGGGCCCGCGTCGTGAAGAACGGTTCGCCCAGGCGGCGCTGCACGGCCTCGGGGATGCCCGGCCCGTTGTCGTTGACCGCGACCCGGGCGCGGCGCGCCGCCCCGTCGCCCTCGGCGGCCACCGCCACCGTGATGCGCCCGCCCGCGACCAACGCGTCGCGGGCGTTCAGGCACAGGTTCAACAGCGCCTGCTGCAGGCGGTGGGGGTCGGCCTCGACCCACAGGGGCTCGCCGGCGACACCCGCCCCGTCCAGATCGATGGCGCCGGGCAGCGACGGGTCCAGCAGCTCGAGCGTGCTGCGCACCACGCCCCGCAGCTCGACGGGCCGTGGCCGGCCCGCCGGCCGGTTGGCGAAGTGCAGCAGCGAGCGCGCCACGCCCGTGGCCTGGGCCGACGCCGTCTCGATCTGCGAGAGCGCCTCGGCCGCGGCGTGCCCGGCCGGCAGCCGCCGGCGGCCCACGAGCGCGAAGCCCGAGATGGCCAGCAGCAGGTTGCCGAAGTCGTGGGCGATGCCCGCCGCGAGCCGGCCGACGCATTCCATCTTCTGCGCCTTGCCCAGCTGGGCCTCGAGGGCCTTGCGCGCGGTGACGTCGCGCACGGCGTAGATCAGCAGCGCCCCGTGGGGCTCGACGATGCGCTGCACGCCGATCTCGACGGGGAAGACCGTGCCGTCGCGTCGGCGCTGCTGCCGTTCGCTCAACCCGCCGGATCCCCGCGGCGGCGGCCACGGGGCGCGGGACGACGGCACCGCGTCGAGGTCGGCCAGGCTCATGCGGCGCAGCTGCCGCCGCGTGTACCCGGTCTGGCGCCGGGCGGCGCGGTTGGCGTCGACGATCCGGCCGTGGGCCTCGTCGACGAGGTAGATGGCGTCGTGGGCGTGGTGGAACAGCCGCTGCAGGCGGCGCAGCGCGGCCGCGAGCTCGGCTTCGGCCGCCTGCCGCTCGCGGGCCTCGCGCAGCAGCCCCCGACGCCAGCGCTCGAGCATGCGCAGCAGCTGCACCCACACGGCCACCGACACGGCCAGGATGCCGCCGGCGACCACGACCAGGTTCAGCTCCTCGCGCCGCTCCGCGGCCACGGCGGCCCGCACGCGCGCCTTGCGCGCGGCGGCGTAGGCGTCGAGCGCGTCGTGGAACCGCCCATGGTCCGCGGCATAGGCCGGGGCCGTCAGCAGGGCCAGGGCCTCGTCCCCGTGGCCGTTCTGCGCCAACGCCAGCGCGGCGGCCTCGGTGTCGCGCATGAGGCGCTGCAGCGAGTCGGCCCGGTCCAGGCCCGCCTCGGGAGGGGCGGTGTCCTCGGCCTGGTCCAGCAGCGCGCGGAACTGCGCCCGGGCGCCCGCACGGCGGGCCGGGTCGGCGGCGGCATCGCCCAGCACGGTGCTGCGGGCGTCGAGGATCAGCTCGGCGTTGGCGTGGTAGAGGGCGTCCCGCAGTTCCTCGCCGGCCATGTACGATTCGGTGATGGTCTGGCTGACGTGGAAACTGTGCAGGACATGCCAGGCGAGCGGCATCATAAGCGCCGCGGTGAAGGCGCACGCTGCCGCGACCAGCGCCCGCGGGTGCGGCCGCTGCGCCAGGTGGTCAGGAACGGACTTCCTCGGGTCCCCCATCGACGTCTCCTTGCGCCTGCCGGTGCCGGACGTCCTTCCAGGAAGCCTCCTGAGCGTACCAGCCCGCGCGTCCACGCAAGGGGATTATTGACACGACCTGTTCATGACAAGGCTCAAGTCCGTGCAAGCCACGATTCGAAAGCCGATTACCGAACCTCACCGCGGCTGTCGCACCGCGGAAAATGGGGCGAACACCCCATTTCGGCCTTCCCGGCGGGCCGCTAGGGTGGGATAGCCGGACGGGGCGCCTCGACACCGCGCCGCCGGCGCGGCCCGCGGGGGATTCGGGCCGCGGCCCTTGCCGCCGGATCGGCGGCGCAGAGGAGGTCGTTTCCATGAAGAGATCCATCATCCTGCTGGGTGCGGTCGTGCTGCTCGCCGGGGCGTTCGGCTGCTCGGAACTCGATCCGGCGGACCCCAGGCCGCTCGACGATGCGGTCAAGGCCGATGACGCGGCCGGCAACAACCTGTCGTTCCCGGTGCTCTGGGCCGAGGGTGCCACGGTGCCGCTGCGCGGGACCTTCGGCGAGGAGATGTTCCTCGGCCAGAGCACGGTCATCGACGGCATCACCTACTGGTATCAGCACGATGCCCTCAACGAGTGGCAGGCGGCGTCGGCCGACGTGAGCGGCGCCCCCCTGGCGGTCGACTGGATCGACTGGGGCGACAACATCGAGTCGAAGTCGTGGCCCGACCGCTCGAAGATCCGCGTCGAGATGGTGCTGTACCAGGACCTGGTCGAGCCCCTGACCGGCTACGAGATGGGCTGGGTCTCGGGCCTGGGCATCGACGAGATGTGGGGCACCAGCGGCGTGACGTACGCCTCGACGCAGGCGACCGTCTACAGCCACTGCGCGCGCATGACCATCCAGAAGCTGACGGCCGAGTTCGACGACGCCGTGCTGGCCTGGGACCCGGCCCTCGGCCAGTGGACCGGTGACGTCACCGAGCCGTTCTACAACAGCGCCGTCTGGATGGACGGCAGCAGCCCGCTGGACAAGTACTCGGCCGAGATCAACGTCAAGGGCAAGGTCATCTACGGCATGCTGTGGGACACCAAGACCCACGGCGACGGCCCGGGCCTCTACCGCCTGACGTTCAGCCTGGACGGGACCAACGCCTCGCTGCCGTTGAACACGTACTTCGACGAGACGACGCAGGTGCTGGTGGCGGTCGAGGAGACCGAGAAGGAAGAGCCCACCGGCGGCGTGGTCGTGATCGACACGGCCAACAACCTGACCTACGTCGACCTGCCGATCACGCCCGCCAAGGGCGGCGGCGGCAACCGCCAGGACGACCCCGGCAGCGGCGGCGGCGGCGGACACCGCGGCGGACGCTAGACACTTCCCTGCCTGGCGCGATCAGGGGCGGGCCAATCGGCCCGCCCCCGCTGTCTTGCCCAGGCGTGCCGGTCAGCGGCGGTCGCCGCTGCCGCCCGTGCCGCCCCCCGAACCACCGGCGTTGTGGCCGCCGTCCGGCCCCGTGCCCTGGCTGCCGCCGGTCCTGCCGCCGGCGCCCGGGGTCTCGGCCGGGCCCATCCAGCCCGCCTGCTGCAGCGCGCGGCCGAGGGCGCCGGCCTCGAGGCCGGCCTCGACGCCGCCGGACAGGGCGCCCAGCAGCCGGTCGACGTCGCCGCCGGCCATTCGGCCGCTCACCACCGCGCGCCCCAGTTCGGCCAGGTCGTCGGCCGTGTAGCCGCGCGCCAGGGCCAGGCCCGCCAGCTCGAGAGCGGCCTCGGGGTCGGCGCCTTCCTCGCGGATGCGGACGGCGGTCTCGGCAGCGGCGGCCAGGTCGGCCGTCGCGCACGGCCCACTGCCGAGCCGCTCGCGGGCGCGCGCCTGCAGGCGGGCGCCGTCCTCGGGGGTCAGGCCGCGCCACATGGCGCGGGTCACCACGCGCACCTCGTGGCGGTGCGCCCCGGGATCGGGAGCGGGGGTCAGGCCGTCGGCCGCGGCGGCCCGCAGCAACCGGTCGGCGGCCGCCATGTCGTCGTTGACGCGGCCGGCGGCGGCCACCAGGGCGGCGTCCGGCACGTTCTTCATGCGGCCCTCGCGGATCTTGGCCAGCAACGGTTCCAGCGGCAGGTCGGCGCGGCCGGCGCGGATCAGCTCGGACTGCAGGCGCAGGGCGGTCGCCGGCGGCACGGGTTCGTCCGGACCGCCTGGGAAGCAGGGCGCGATCGCGTCGGGATCCAGGCCCAGCTGCCGGCAGGCCTCGAGGTTCACCATCATCTGCGCCCGCTGCGCTTCGGTCAGGTCGCCCGCCGCGCGCACGGCGGCCTCGATCCTCATCTGCTGCGCCAACGGATCGATGCGCGGCGTCTGCGCGGCGGCGGTCGGGGCCAGCAGGGCGGCGACGGCCAGGGCCAGCAGCGCGGCAGTCAGGTTGCGTGTCATGGCGTTCGCCTTCCGTTGCGGCCGCGGCGGTTCGCGGCCATTGTCATGCGTCAAGTGAGACGCCCGGGAGCGCGATGCGTAACGGCGCACCTAGGGCATCACCACAAGCAGCCCGTTGCGGCCGCCGAACCCGTCATCCTCCGTCGCCGACGCCTCGGGCGGCGTCAGCCAGGCCCCGTCCACCACGTAGGCGTAGGCATGGGTGCCTGCCGGCAGCAGGATGCGTGTGCTCCACCAGCCGTCGGCGCCCGGGGTCAACGGCGCCGCGCCCGGGTCCCAGCCGTTGAAATCACCCACCAGCGCCACGGCCGCGGCTCCGGGCGCATGCACGCGCAGCTCGATCGGCCGGCCGGCCCGCGGGGTGGCCGGATCGTCGTCGCGAGGCAGCCGCGCCGGGTCCGGGAGGTCGGCGCCTCCGAGCCGCAGCGTCACGCCCAGCTGCCAGCGGGCATCGTCGTCGACCGTGCCGTCGGGCCACGTGTAGCGGGCCCGGGCTCCGGCCAGGCGCACCTGCCAGCGGCCTGCCGGGGACCACGTGACGGCCAGGCCGGCCTGGCGATAATGGTCGCGGTCGCGGTCGTCGGGCCGCTCCGGGAACCGCCGCTCCTGCAGGAACGCGTCGCCTTCCAGGCCGAAGCCGCGCCCGAGCGCCGTCTCCACCGAGGCTTCGACCGTCGGGCCCCGGTCATCGAACCAGGGATCGCGGGCGTCCGTGCGCCGCAGGTGGCCCGAGCCGCGCAGCACGAGGCCGCGCATCACGGCCCAGCTCGCGTGCAGTCCGGCGTTCGCCTGCCGCTCGGTGTACACGCCGACCGCTCCGGTGTCGTCGATGGACAGGAAGTCCGGGTACCGCCGCGCCTCGAGGCCCGCCTGCGCTTCCAGGCGCCAGCGGCTCGTCGCCATGACGATCCCCGCCTCGCTCCAGCCGGCGATCCGTCGTGCCGTTTCGCGGGCCGAGTCGTCGAACACGTGGCCGCCGCCGCCCGCCCGCAGCGCCCAGTGGCGATACAGCGGCACGGTGGCCTCCACCAGGACGGCGCCCGACCCGACGCGCCGTCCGCCGGCGTCGAGGAAGTGCTCGGTCCAGGCCTGGCCGCCCATCGCCAGACCCATCCGCCCGGGGCGGCCCCAGGCGACGGTGCCGCCCGCCTGCAGGGCGGCGAATGGTCCGCCGGGCACCACGGTCGGGGCCGGGCCCGGCGCCACCGCCAGGTCGCTTTCGCTGCCGCCGGAGGCACGGATCCAGCCCGTGGTGACCGAAGCCGCGGCCGGTGCGGCC
>DAOPJF010000083.1:0-8843 GCA_035399525.1 Candidatus Krumholzibacteriia bacterium
GCGGTACTTGCTGTCGCCGAAGCCGTCGTACAGCACGTTCATGATGTCCAGGCACACGTCCAGGCCGATGAAGTCGGCCAGGGTCAGCGGCCCCATGGGGTGCGCCATGCCCAGCTTCATGACCGTGTCGATGGCCTCGCGGTCGGCCACGCCCTCCATCAGGCAGTAGACGGCCTCGTTGATCATGGGCATCAGCACGCGGTTGCTGATGAAGCCCGGGTAGTCCTGCACCGTGACCGGCACCTTGCCCAGGTCCTTCGCCGCCTGGGTCGTGAAGGCCAGCGTCTGCTCGCTGGTGGCCTGGCCGCAGATGATCTCCACCAGCTTCATGACCGGCACCGGGTTCATGAAGTGCATGCCGATCACGCGGTCGGCGCGCTGCGTGGTGCCGGCGATCTTGGTCAGGCTGATGCTGCTGGTGTTGCTGGCCAGGATGGTCTCGGGACCGCAGGCCGCATCGAGCGTGGTGAAGATCTGCTTCTTCACCTCGAAGTTCTCGAAGACCGCCTCGACCACCAGGGCGCAGCCCGCGGCGGCCTTCAGGTCGGTGGCCGTGGCGAGCCGGCCGAGGGTGGCCTTGGCGTCGGCCTCGGTGATGGCTTCCTTCTTCACCTGGCGCGCCAGGTTGCCCTCGATGGTGGCGCGGGCGCGGTCGAGGTACTCCTGCTTGACGTCGATGAGGGTGACGTCGTTGCCCTGCTGGGCGAAGACGTGGGCGATGCCGTTGCCCATGGTCCCGCCGCCGATCACTGCGACCTTCATCGTCGATCCTTCCGGTTGGCCCGACTAGGGCAGGCTGACGGCCATGCTGACGGCGTCGCCGCCGCCCAGGCACAGGCTGGCGATGCCGCGGGCGACCTTGCGGTCCTCCATGGCGTGCACCAGGGTGACCAGGATGCGCGCTCCCGAGCAGCCGATGGGATGCCCCAGCGACACGCCGCCGCCGCGCACGTTGACCGTGGCGTCGTCCAGGCCCAGTTCGCGCACCACGCCCAGGCTCTGGGCCGCGAAGGCCTCGTTCAGCTCGTACAGGCCGTAGTCGGCGGCCGAGGTGCCCAGCTTCGTCCACAGGTTCCGGATGCTGGTCACCGGGGCCATCATCACCTGGTGCGGCTCGACCGCGCCGGTGGCCGCGCCGTCGATGTAGGCCCGGATGGTGAGCCCGTTGGCCTTGGCGAAGGCCTCGCTGCAGACCAGCAGGGCCGCCGCGCCGTCGTTGATGCTCGAGGCGTTGCCGGCGGTCACGGTGCCGCCGTCGCGCTTGAAGGCGGGCTTCAGCTTCGCCATGGCGTCGATGCTGGCGTCGGCGCGCGGGCCCTCGTCGCGGGTGACCATCACCGGGTCGCCCTTGCGCTGGGGCACGGGCACGGGCACGACCTCGCGGGTGAACTCGCCGTTCTCCCAGGCCGCGGCGGCGCGGTGGTGGCTGCGCACGGCGTAGGCGTCCTGGTCCTCGCGCGAGACGCCGTAGGTGTCGACCACCCACTCGGCCGTCATGCCCATGTGGAAGTTGTTGTAGATGTCCCACAGGCCGTCGTGCACCAGCAGGTCGGTGACCTTGCCGTCGCCCAGGCGCAGGCCGTCGCGGGCGCCGAACAGGGCGTACGGGATCTGGCTCATGTTCTCGAGGCCGCCGGCGATGACGCACTCCTTGTCGCCGGCGCGGATGGCCTGGTCGGCCAGGGCCACGGCCTTCAGGCCCGAGCCGCAGACCTTGTTGACGGTCATGGCGCTGACGGTGGCCGGCAGGCCGCCGAAGATCGCCGCCTGGCGCGCCGGGTTCTGCTGCAGGCCGGCCTGGCACACGCAGCCCATGATGACCTCGTCGACCTTGGCCGGGTCGAGGCCCGTGCGCGCGACGACGGCCTTGATGCAGGTGGCCCCCAGCTCGGGCGCGCGCACCGAGGCCAGGCCGCCCTGGAAGCGCCCGATGGGCGTGCGCACGGCCTCGCAGATGACGGATCGCTTGCTCATGGTCGTTCCTCTCCTTCGGGTCGGGACCCTACTCGCCCAGTTCCTGCCGGCCGATGACCATGCGCTGGATCTCGCTGGTGCCTTCGCCGATGGTGCACAGCTTGGCGTCGCGGTAGAAGCGCTCGACCGGGTACTCGCGGGTGTAGCCGTAGCCGCCCAGGATCTGGATGGCACGGTCGGTGACGAACATGGCCGTCTCGCTGGCGTGCAGCTTGGCCATGGCGGCCATCTGGCCGAAGGACTCGCCGGCGTCCTTCAGGCGGCAGGCCTCGTAGGTGAGCAGGCGCGCGGCCTGGATCTGGGTGGCCATGTCCGCCAGCATGAACTCGACGGCCTGGAAGCTGGCGATGGGCTTGCCGAACTGGTGCCGTTCCTTGGCGTAGGCCCGGGCCGTGTCGTAGGCGCCGACGGCCAGGCCCAGCGCGACGGCGGCGATGCTGATGCGGCCCCCGTCGAGGGTCATCATGAAGTACTTGAAGCCGTCGCCGGCCTCGCCCAGCAGGTACGCGTGGGGCACGCGCACGTCCTGGAGCGTCAGGGGCGCCGTGTCCGAGGCCCGCATGCCCAGCTTGTCTTCCTTCTTCTCGACGGTGAAGCCCGGGGTGGCCGTCGGCACGATGAACGCGCTGATGCCGCGGCTGCCCTTGGCCTCGGGGTCGGTCTTGGCGGTGATGATCAGGGCGCCGGCGTAGTGGCTGTTGGTGATCCACATCTTCGAGCCGTTGAGGACCCAGTGGTCGCCGTCGCGGACCGCCGTGGTGCGGGTGCCGCCCGCGTCGCTGCCGGCGTTCGCCTCGGTCAGTCCGAAGCTGAGCAGCGACTGGCCGGCGGCCGCCGGGGGCAGGAAGCGCTGCTTCTGTTCCTCGGTGCCGATGGCCGCGATGGGCCAGCACCCCAGGCTGTTGTGGGCCGCGACCGTCAGGCCGTGGCTGCCGCAAACGCGGCTGATCTCCTCGACCACCAGGGCGTAGCTGGTGGTGTCGGCGCCGACCCCGCCGTAGGCCTCGGGCGTGGTCAGGCCCAGGAAGCCCAGTTCGCCCATCTCCCTGACGGTGGCCTCGGGGAACGCGGCCGTGCGGTCGATCTCCGCGGCGATGGGGGCGATGCGGCTCCTGGCGAAGTCGCGGGCCATCTGGCGGAACATCGTGTGGGTTTCGTTCAGCTGCATGGCGTCTCCGGGAGGGCTGGAATCGGCTGCGATACCGGGACGGGAGCGGCCCGGGCGCACCGCCGGGGGCCGGACCGCCAATGTAGCAATGTTTCGCAGTCAAAGACAGGAAAAATGCGGCAAACCGCAACGGATAGGCCCAGATACAGGAGCGGGCGGGTCCACGCGGAGCGGGGCGGGCCGTGGGCCCGCCCCACCCCCGGGGCCGCCGTCCGCAGGATGCCGGCGGCCCGGCTACCGGTAGGCCGCCTTCAGGCTGCCGAGGCTGGTGGCCTGGACCCCGACCTCCTCGCCGCAGGCGTTGGGCAGGCCCGGCGTCGGGGGGCAGCCGGTGCCCTGGGGCTCGAGCGACCCGGTGTAGGGCAGCAGGGCGTCGAACAGGCGCCACGCGCCGCGGTCGGTGCTCCAGCCGCAGGAGCGGTCGTCCTCGGCCTGGTGGTCGGTGAAGTCGGCCTGGTCGACGTCCTCGAGCGCCAAGGGGTCGCTGCCGGCCACGGTGCGCAGCAGGACCACCCGGTCGCCGCCGTTGTTCAGGGCGAACCCGGCGGTGGTCTGGCCGACCTCCTCCTGCCAGGCGACGGCCTGGCTGCCGTAGAACACGGCGGCCTCGCCCGCCGGCAGGATGCCGAAGAGGTTCAGGCGCGGCGTGGTGACGGCGTCGTCGCGCAGCCAGTAGGCCGTCAGGTCGACGGCGTCCGGCCCGGTGTTCAGGACCTCGATCCACTCGTCGCCCCGGGCGTCGACGGCGCCGTCGCCGTCCCAGTCCGAGGCCGGGTCGGCCAGGATCTCGTTGATGATGACGGCCCCCTGGGCCGGGCTCGCCCCCGCCAGGACGGCGGCGACGGTCAGCACGGCCAGGGCCAGGGCCACGGGGAACAGGCGCAGTGCGGTCATGGGATCGGTTCCGATCCGGGAGGTGGTGGCGGTCCGCCGCGGACCGGCGGGCCGCGGCGGGCCAGCCAGATCCGCGCCCCGCAACCGGAGCGGCGCATCCGGGCCTCGCCTGCTATCCTGGGCGCCATGCCGGCCCGGTGCTCCCCGGGCCCCGGACCCGGCGGACCGACAACCCGGAAGGACAGCCGTGCCATGCCCCGCCTCCGCCGCCTGACGATCCCCCTGCTGGCCCTGGTCCTGGCCGCCGCCGGCGCCGCCGCAGCCGACCCGTCGCTGATCGCGTTCCGCCTGAAGGACCAGCACGACCGCCTGCACACCGACGCCCGCTACCGCGGCGCGCCGCTGCTGGTGCTGTGGGGCGACCGCAAGGGCGCCGACGTGATGCGCGCCTGGGCCCCGGCCCTGGCCGACTCGTTCGCCGCCGAGATCGCCGGCTACCGCCTGCGCCTGGTCCAGGTCGCCCACGGCAAGGGCGCACCGTTCTTCGTGAAGGGGAAGATCAAGGGCTCGTTCCGCGACCCGGACACCGGGCCGGTGCTGATGGACTGGGACGGGGTCTTCGCCGCCGCCTACGCCCCCGAGGAGGACCGCGTGAACGCCTGGCTGTTCGACCGCGACGCCACCCTCGTCGCGACCTGGCGGGGTGCGCCGGGCGACTCGTTGCCGCCGGCGGACCTGCTGGCGGCCGCAAGAAACCTCGCCCGCTGACCGGGGTCCGCGGGCGAGGCTCGTCGAAGGCGGTGCGTTCCGGCCGGACCCTAGCTGGCCAGGATCCTCTCGATGCCGCCGCGCGCGATGGGGTGGTAGCCCGCCGCGTGCCGCCGGAAGGTCTCGGCCGCCAGGGGGCGCGCCGCCTTGTTGCCGTGCAGCGCCGTGTACAGCGGCTTGAGGTACTTCATGCGGCCGACCCGGCCCACGAACTCGGCGGCCTTGGCGTACGCCGGCTCGTAGCCGTTGCCGACGGCCAGCCCCAGCCAGTTGCACAGGATCTCGCTGTTGCCCGCCGTGTTCAACTTGAACTGCGCGTCGAGCCAGGCGCAGCCGTCCCGCCCCAGGTCGCGCGGCAGGCCCTGCAGGTAGATCTGCCAGTCGGTGGCCGACCATCCGGCCACAGTCGCCGCGTCGGGCCGGGCGCCGTCCTTCCAGCCGCCGGCCAGTTGCTGCAGCGAGCCCAGCTTCGCCGAGGTGAACGCCGGCGCGTTGGCCGGCACGCCCTCGCCGCGGATCCAGCCCTCGGCCCCCACCTTCGCCCCCACGCCCGGCAGGTTCGCCGCCAGGAAGTCCTCGAACTGCTCGGTGGTGATCGAGGTGAAGCTGAAGGTCTCGATGTACTTCTTCACGAAGGCGTCGAACGCCTCACGCCCCACGGTCTGCTCGAGCAGCGCCACCAGCAGGTAGCCCTTCTCGTAGGGCACCTGCGAGTAGAACTCGTCCGGGTCGGCGCCCCAGCTGTCGGTCTTCAGCCGCGTGAAGGGCGAGGTCGCGCCGAACTGCTCGATGGCCTCGTCCAGGCCGCGCCGGCCGATGGCCGCGGCCAGGGCCATGGCCTCCTTGCCCTCGAGCTTCTCGAGGATGCGCCGCTCGGCCCACACCGTGAAGCCCTCGTTCAGCCAGAAGTCGTCGATGGTCGCGTTGGTGACCAGGTTGCCGGTCCAGCTGTGGGCCAGCTCGTGCGCCAGCACGTTCACCAGCGAGCGGTCGCCCGCCAGCAGCGTCGGCGTCAGGAAGGTCAGGCGCGGGTTCTCCATGCCGCCGTAGGGGAAGCTCGGCGGCATCACCACGAAATCGAAGCGGTCCCACAGGTAGGGGCCGAAGATCTCCTCGGCCGCCAGCAGCATGGCGTCGACGTCGGCGAACTCCCAGGCCGAGGCCTCGAGCATCTCGGGCTCGGTGTACACCCGCGAGCGCGGCCCGAGGTCGCGGCTGACCAGGTTGCCGGCCGCGAAGGCGAACAGGTAGGGCGGGATCGACTGCGGCATGGTGAAGGCGAAGGTGCGCGTGCCGGCGCGCGGGCCGGGCCCCGCCTCGCCCGGCGCGGCGGCCATGACCACGGTCAGGGCCTCGGGCACGGTCATGCGCGCGGCGAAGGTGAAGCGGCAGAGCGGCGAGTCCTGGCACGGCAGCACGCTGCGCGCGTGGATGGCCTGGCACTGGCTGAACAGGTACGGGTGCTTCCCGCCGGCGGTCATCGACGGCTCGAGCCACTGCAGGGCCGACGCCTCGGGGCTGGTCAGGTACTCGATGACCAGGGCGCGCGTGCCGGCCGGCAGCTGCGCGGTCAGCTTCGCGCCGAGGATCGAGTCGCGCACGTCGAGCCCGAAGGGCACGTCGGCGCCGCCGTCGGTCTTCACCGAGCGGATCTCCAGGTCGCGGGTGTCCAGGTCGAAAGGCCCCTGCGTGGGCGCCGCGAGGTCGAGCCGCGCGCGGCCCGTGATGCGCGAGGTGGCGAAGTCCAGGTCGAGGTCCAGGTCCACGTGGGTGACGCGGCCCTGGTCCAGGTCGGCGTAGGAATGGGGATCGCGACGGCTCACGGGGCAAACCTCCGGACAGGGCGGGTCCGGCCGGGCCGGACGTTGCAGGTCAACCGCCCCATGGTCGCCCCGATGAGCCGCCGCCGCAACCCCCTTGTCAGGCCTCCAGGATGCCGGCCCGCGGCCGCAGCGGCTCCTCGTCCGGGATCGCCTCGACCACCGCGATGAACTCGTCCGCGTGCTCCAGGAACATGTCGACCACCGCGGGATCGAAGTGCCGGGCGCGGCCCGCCCGCAGCACGTCCAGCACCTCCAGCATCGGCAGCGCGTCCCGGTACACCCGCCGGCTGGCCAGGGCGTCGAACACGTCCACGACGGCCGTGATGCGGCCCTCGACGGAGATGTCCTCGCCCGCCGCGCCCCGCGGGTAGCCGGTGCCGTCCCACCGCTCGTGGTGCTCGAGCGCGATGCGCGCCGCCGCCTGCATGATGCGCTGCCCGGACTTGCAGAGGATGGCGTGCCCCACCAGCGCGTGGGTCTTCATGATCGCGAACTCGTCGTCCGTCAGGCGGCCCGGCTTGTTCAGGATGCGGTCGGGGATGCCGACCTTGCCGACGTCGTGCATCGGCGCCGCCAGCTGGATCACCGCGCAGGCCTCCTCGTCCAGGCCCAGGTGCCGCGCCAGGCGCCCGGCCATCTCGCCCACGCGCGTGACGTGGCTGGCGGTCTCGAGGCTGCGGGTCTCGACGATGTCGCTGAGGGTGCGGATCATCTCGCGCTGGCTGGCGATGATCTCGCGGGTGAGGCCCGCGTTGGCGTAGGCCAGTCCGACGTTGGCCATGTACACCTTCAGCAGGTCGCGGTCGACCCGGGCCAGCCCGCCCACCCCGTCGAGCACGAACACCAGCTCGTCGCAGCGGCTGCGGTCGCCGCGGCACCGGGCGCAGAAGGCGTCGCGCGCCAGCACCACCCCGTCGTCCGCGGCCGACCGCGCGAGCAACCCGCGCATCCGGTCGTCGAGAGTCGCATCGACGCCGGTGCCCGCGCGGTCGGCCCAGGGGCCCGTCCCGGCGACCAGGACGTGGCCCCGCGGCTGCCTCCGTGCAGCGAATCCCGCCGGCGCGCGGCCCAGGCCGCGCCCGGCGATCTCCAGCAGCTGTTCGAACACGTGCACCGCGAACTCGCCCTGCTGGCCTCCCCTGACCAGGGCGCAGCTGGCCTCGAGCACGTGCTCGATGCTGCGGCGGCTATGCTCGAGCGCGCGGATGTCGCGCCAGGCGCGCAGCGCGCTCGTGACCGAGGTGCAGAGCTTGTCGGCCGTCAGCTCGACCTTGGCCTTGTAGTCGTTGATGTCGTAGCGCGCGACGACCTCCTGCTCGGGGGCCTGGCCCGGCTGCCCCGTGCGCAGGATGATCCGCACGTTCCGGTTGCCCAGCTCGTCGCGGATGTGCTGCACGAGGCGCAGCCCGGCGTCGTCGCGTTCCATGACCACGTCCAGCAGGATGACCGCCACGTCCGGGTGCGCCGCCAGCACCCGCCGGGCCTCCACCGCCGAGAAGGCGCCCAGGAGTTCGACCGGACGCTCCTCGAAGCGGAACCGACCCAGGACGAGGCGCGTGACATGGTGCACGTCCTCCTCGTCGTCGACGACCAGCAGCTTCCAGGGGCCGCCCCTGGCCGCCCCCGGCGTCTCGGGCTGGTGTTCCCTGGCGAACCGGAGCACGTCCGCGGTGCGATCGCCGTTGCCCGGGTTCCTAAGCATGGGAGGCCTCCACGTGCTGGGGAATCGTCAGCGTGAAGCGGGTCCCCCGGCCCGGCGCGCTCACGCAGCTGATGGTCCCGCCGAGGACCTGCTTCACGTTCGTCCAGACGATGTGCATGCCGAGGCCGGTGCCGCCGCGGCCGCGCCTGGTGGTGTAGAAGGGTTCGTAGATGCGCTGCTGCTGCTCGCGGGTCATGCCGCAGCCGTCGTCGCGGTAGTCGATGACGACGCCCTCGTCGCCGCGCCGGGCCGCGATCACGATCGTGCCGGTCAGCATACCGGCGAAACCGTGGTCGAGCGAGTTGACGACGAGGTTGGAGATGACGCGGTACAGGGCGCCCGCATCGCCGTGCAGGACGATGCCGGCGGGGCAGTCCACGTCCAGGCGGAAACCCGTGCCGCGGAACCGCGGCCGCAGGCTCAGGACGATCTCGTCGAGGTACGCGGCCAGGTCGAAGTCGCGTTCCTGCACCGTCGACTGGTCGACGGCCACCTGCTTGAAGTTCTGGATCAGGTCGCCGGCGCGGCCGAGGTTGGCCTGGACCGCCGCCGCCGCCTGCCCCATGGACTCCAG
>DAOPJF010000084.1:0-8786 GCA_035399525.1 Candidatus Krumholzibacteriia bacterium
GCATGTAGTACACCGATGCCGCCGTCTCGGTGTACTACATGCAGCGCGCCGAGCTTTCGTGGCGGCGGCCCTGGCTGGCGGACGTGCGCGGGCTCGATCTCGCCGTCACGGGCTCGTGGGAGAACGCCGGCTTCGTGTTCCGCCCTACCGACTACCGCAAGTGGGACGCGGGCTTCGAGCTGCGCTGGCGCTGCGCCGGCCCGTTCTACCTGGTGGGCGGCGCGGGCGTGGGCGCGTTCGACCAGCGCGACACCTACACCTGGGCGCTGCCGGACCGCGGCGAGAGCGCACCCGTGGGCCAGGCCACCTACGCCGCCGGCACCAGCAGCCACACGGTGCTGACCGCCGGCCTGGGCCTGGATTCCCGCGACAACCGCTTCTATCCACGGCGTGGCCTTTACGGCGAGGTGCGCGGCCGCCGCTGGCTGAGCGGCGACTTCGCGGACTACAACGAGGGCACGGGCGACGCCCGCGTGTTCCTGCCCTCGCCCGTGGGCAAGCACGTGCTGGCGGCCCGCGCCTGGGGCCGCATCGTCGACGGCCCGGCCCAGCTGGACAACGTGCTGTACCTGGGCGGGCCCGAGTCGGTGCGCGGCTACCGCTTCGGCTCGCTCGAGGGCGACGAGGGCTGGCTGCTGTCGGTCGAGTACCGCATGCCGCTGTTCCTGATGCCCATCAGCCCCAAGGGCGAGCTCGTGGGCTTCGGCCTGCACCTGTTCGCCGATGCCGGCGACGCCTGGTACGAGGGCGATGACCCGCACGGGCCCAGCCGCAGCTGGGGCGGCGGCGCCCACCTGAACATCGACACCCTGCAGCTGCGCTTCGAGGCGGCCCGCACCGACGAGGGCGACTGGGTGTTCGAGTTCATGGACCGCTTCAACTTCTAGGCGATGCGCACGCTCCTGCAGAAGATCGTGCTGGTGGGCCTGGCCGTGCTCTGCTGCTGGCCCCGGGTCGAGGCGCCCTTCGCCCTGGCCGCCGGCATCGCCAGCGGGCTCATCCTCGGCAATCCCTGGCCGCGCCGCACCGCACGCTGGAGCAAGCTGCTGCTGCAGGCGTCGGTGGTGGGCCTGGGCTTCGGCCTGGGCCTGGACCAGGTCTGGACGGCGGCCCGCGGCGCCGTGTTCTACACGGTCATCGGCATCGTGCTGACCGTCGTCGTCGGGCGCTGGCTCGGCGCGCACCTGGGCACGCGACCCGCCACCGCGACGCTGATCGCCTTCGGCACCGCCATCTGCGGCGGCAGCGCCATCGCCGCCATGGCGCCGGTCATCGAGGCTGACGACGACGAAACCGCGGTCGCCCTGGCCACCGTCTTCACGCTGAACGCCGTCGCCCTGCTGGTCTTCCCGCCCCTGGGCCGCCTGCTCGGCCTGTCGCCCCACGCCTTCGGCATGTGGGCGGCGCTGGCCATCCACGACACCAGCAGCGTGGTGGGCGCGGCGGCGGCCTTCGGCGGCGGCGCGCTGGCCGTCGCCACGACGGTGAAGCTGGCACGGGCGCTGTGGATCATGCCCAGCGCCCTGTTCGTGGCCTGGCGCCGGCGCTCGAACCGGCGCGCCCCCTTCCCGCTGTTCATCGTCGGATTCGTCGCGGCGGCGGCGCTGCGCACCGCGGTGCCGGCCGCAGAGCCGGCATGGCACGCGATCCATGGCGCGGCGCGCCAGGCGCTGGTGGTTACCCTGTTGCTGATCGGCGCGGGCCTCGGGCGCGACGTGCTCGCGCGCGTGGGCGTGCGGCCGCTGCTGCAGGGGCTGCTGCTGTGGCTGATCGTGGGCTCGGCGACGCTCGGGGCCGTGCTCGCGGGGTGGATCGGCTAGGCGATCAGGGCAGCCGCTCCGCCGCGAACCGGGCGCCGAAGTACAGGCCGGCCGCCGTGCCGATCACGCTGAGGAACCAGCCGGTCATCAGGCCGACGCTGGCGCCCAGCCACCAGCCGACGGCGCCGCCGATCGAGGCGCCGATGAGCGCGATCATCCTGCGCATGTCCGGTTCCTCCTTCCGCCGGGGGTCAGCCGCCGCCGAACGGCGACGGCCGCCCCTCGATGAACGCATCGCGCGCCAGCCGGAACTCGTCGCTCGACCACGAGGCGTGGCGCAGCTCGGCGATCTCGTCGATGACCGGGTCGGGCAGGACCTCGGCCTCCTCGAGCAGGGTCAGGATGCGCCGCGTGCCGCGCAGGGCCTGCGGGCCGCCGCGCGCCACCTGCTCCAGGAGAGCCGCCGCCGCGGCCGCGAGGTCGGCCTCGGGCACGACGCGGCAGAAGAAGCCCGCGTGCGCGGCGCGGTCGGCGCCGATGGCCTCGCCCGTCAGCAGCATCTCGCGCACGAGCGGCGAACCGAAGCCGCGCAACAGGCGGCGCAGGCCCGTGTGGCTGTAGACCAGGCCCAGGCGCACCGGCGGCACCCCCAGGCGCACGCGCGTCGCGGCCACGCGAAGGTCGGTGCAGGTCAGCAGTTCGACGGCTCCGCCCCAGGCGTCGCCCTGCACGGCGGCCACCACCGGCGACGGGTAGTGCACGAGCCTGGCCATCACCTGCTCGAAGGGATGGGAGGCGCGCACCGCCGGATCGCGGTGGAAGATCTCCTCGGGGATCTCGCCGATGGAGTAGCCGGTGGAGAAGTGCTTGCCCTCGGCGCGCAGCAGGAGCAGCGGCGCATCGCCGTCGGCCAGCCGGTCGAGGGCGGCCGACAGGGCCTCGAGCATGGGCCGGTCGAGCACGTTGCGCGGCGGGCGCGCCAGGCGCAGCTCGGTCCAGCGCTCGCGGCGGGTGACGACCAGGGGCGACGGTTCAACGGACACGGCGGACGACCTCCGGGCGGTTGCGGTTGCGCGCCTCACCATACGCGGTCGCGGTGGACGGCGCCACTCAGACCGGGACCGGACTACGCTGCTCTCCCCCGAACCGCACGCCGGCGTCCTTCAGCAGCGCGAAGGGCGGCAATCCGCCCGCGAGGATGAACACGTCGTCGTTGGCCACCACCTGCCGCCCGCGCGAACCTTCGAGCTCGACGCGATCGGGATGGATGGCCGTCACCGTGGTCCCGCCGCGGAAGTCGATGGTCCCCGCCTCGATCAGGGGCGTGATGCGGTCGGCGTTGCGCTGCTTGATGCGCATGAGGTCGGGCTTGCGGTAGCTGAGGGTCACGAGGCAGCCCTCCTGGTGGGCCAGGCCCATGGCTGCCTCCACCGCCGAGTCGCCGCCGCCGACCACCAGCACCTTGCGGCCCTTGTAGGCCTCGGCGTCGATCAGCTTGTAGGCGACCTTGGCGCTGTCCTCGCCCGGCACGTTCAGGCGGCGCGGCGTGCCGCGCCGGCCGAGGGCCAGCATCACGTGGCGCGCGACGAACTCGCCGGCCGTCGACTCGACCCGGAAGTTTCCCTGCACGCCGCGCACCGCGGTCACGCGCACGCCCGTGCGCACGTCCAGGCCGTGGCGCGCGTGCAGATCGGTCCAGATGTCCAGCAGCTCTTCCTTGGTGTACTCGTGCTTGGGCAGGCGCCCGTAGGTGGGGATCTCGACCGGCTGCACCATCACCAGCTTGCGCCGCGGGTACTGCAGGATGGTGCCGCCGGCGCCCTGCTGGTCGAGCACGACGCAGGACAGGCCCAGCTCGCCGGCCACCAGCGCGGCGCTCAGGCCGGCGGGCCCGGCGCCCACCACCACCACGTCGAAGCCGCCGGGCGGCACGACGCCGCGGCCGCGGTCCGCGATCGCCCGCATGACGCGCGTACCCTGCTCGACGGCGTTGTTGATCAGGGCGAAGCCGCTCAGCTCGCCCGCGATCCACAGCCCCGGCACGTTCGATTCGTTGTCCGCACTCAGCAGCGGAATGTCGTCGCGCTTGGTCACGTCGCCCAGCCCCACCTTGATGGCGCCGACGGGACACGCCTCGCCGCACCGGCCGTGGCCGATGCACCTGGCGCCGTTGATGACCACGGCCTTGCCCTGGACGATGCCCAGCACGTCGCCCTCGGGACAGGCATCGACGCAGGTGCCGCAGCCGATGCACTGGCCTGCGTCGATCAGGGGGTACTGGCCCATGGGCCGGTCCATGCCCAGCTCGCGGGTCATGGTGAGGCGCTCGGAGTCCTCGCGCCGCCGGCGCTTGAAGCCGCGGGTGTAGCGCACGACGATGAACGCGCCGATCAGCAGGGCCACGGCCCAGATGCCCAGGGATTCCACGGTTTCTCCCCCTGCGGAAGCGTCAGAAGCGGCAGCGGATCTCCGCGGCGGCCGTCAGCACGTCGCCCGAATCGCCCCAGTCGCCGCGGCCCTCGACCGCCGCCGACCAGTGCCGGCCCAGGTCATGGTCGATCGAGGCGCTGGCCCAGGTCGAGTTGCGGTCGTCGTCGCCGACCTCGTCGATGTAGCGGTACAGGCCGCCCGCGGCGCGCAGGTACCAGCCCGGCGAGCCGCGCCAGGCCAGCCCCAGCCCGGGGGCGAGCCCGCCGATGACCGGCCCGGTGAACCCGCGCACCGAGACGTCGAAGTCGAGATCGCGGACGGGGAACGACGGCAGCCAGAGGCGCGCGCCCCACGACTTCGCATCGGCCTCGCCGTTCTCGGGCGTGCGCACGCTGGCGTCCAGGTTCAGGCGGGCGCCGGCGCCGGCGCGCACCTCGACGCCGCCGCGCAGGCCGCGCCGGCCCGCGTCCTGGAACAGGCTGTCGGGCGTGTCGCGCGTCTCCCAGGTGCGGACGGGCTTGCGGTCGTCGTAGCCGGCCACGAAGGCCAGCCGCGGATTCGCCTGCCACCGCCCGGTGAGCGCGAGCGAGGACAGGTCGACCGACTTGGCGCCGGCGTCGCGCTTCCAGCCGCGGTTGATGTCGACCTCGGCGGCCTGCAGCAGCGACAGGCCCGGCCCGCCGCGCCAGGTCGTGGTCATGGCCACGTACTCGCGGCTGACCTCGCCCTTGTGGTAGCGGCCGATGCCCGCGAGCACCAGGCCCAGGCCGTCGGCGCCGGTGGGCTCGACCTGCAGCGACACGCCGGCGAGCTGGTCCTCGGTGGAGAAATCCATGTCCTGCCAGGCCGGGGCCCAGCCGCCGAAGGCGCCCAGGCGCACCGGGCCGGTGATGCGGCGAC
Organism: Candidatus Krumholzibacteriia bacterium; assembly: GCA_035399525.1. Taxonomy (GTDB): domain Bacteria; phylum Krumholzibacteriota; class Krumholzibacteriia; order LZORAL124-64-63; family LZORAL124-64-63; genus JACZKN01. The sequence goes on from DAOPJF010000084.1 coordinate 5,091, forward strand.
TGACCGCGGCGCCGTCGAAAGGGCCGGCGGCCGCGGCGGCGCGCACGCCGATGCGGCCGACGGCCAGGTGCCAGTCCTCGCGCCGGCCGTCGCGCACGAGGGCGACCTCGCCGATGCGGTTGCGCCAGTCCTCGGTCGGCCGGACGTCGTTGCCGCCGTCGCGGCGGATACGCCGCAGGCTGCCCTTGGCCCGGAACTCCCAGCCGTGGCCCAGGTCGCGGGCCCGCAGGCGGAACGGCAGGGTCAGCACGTCGCTGGTCACGTCGGTGCCGCCGCTCTCGACGCCGTGCTCCCAGCGCAGAGCCGCCGAGCCGGTCAGCCGCGGCCCCGGCGTCGCCGCGCGGGCGCGGTTGGGCGACGGGGCCTTCAGCTCGCGCTGCCGGCTGGCCAGGGTGTCGGCCGCCGCCGCCTCGAGGTCCGTCGTGGTGGCCGTCGCCTCGTAGAACACGCGGTCGCCCACCACGATGTCGCCGGTCTTCTGGACGATGCTGCAGGAGGCCGAGTGGTCGGCCGCGTACTCCACCAGCAGCTCGGCCACCTGCACGCCGTCGCGCATCACGCGCACGGTCAGACCCGCCTCCAGGCCGGCCGCGCGGCCGCAGTCCAGGTACACGTGGTCGGCGGACAGGTAACGCACGCCGCAGGACGGTTCGTCGGCAGCCGGGGATGTCCCGGCGACCAGCAGCAGGATGATCACGGCGATGGTTCGCATCAGTCACCGACCCCGCGCGGATGGCAGCGGAAGCACTCGCTGCTGGCATAGACATAGTTGCGCACGTCCGTGTGCTTCCGGTCCGTGTCCGTCCGGTTGTGCTCATGGCAGAAGATGCACTCGAAGGCCGCGTAGTTCGTCGGCACGGTGTGGCAATCGGCGCAGGTGTTCCACTTGTCGCGGTGCTTGCCGCTGTAGATGGGGAACCGCGTGTCGTGGTCCCAGGTCGACGGCGACCAGGCGTTGGTGGTGTGGCACGTCGCGCACTGGGTCGGGAAGTTGGCCGCCGCATGGTTGGGATCGTTCGTGCCGTCGTAGTCCTGCTGGTGGCAGGCCACGCAGGCGGTCGGCGTGCCGGTGTACCCCGCGCTGTGGCACTGCGTGCAGTCCAGCGGCACGTGAGCCCCCGTCAGCGGGAACGCCGTGGAGTTGTGGTTGAACGACGCGCCCTCCCAGCTCGTCGTGTTGTGGCAGATGCGGCAGTCGGTCGGGAACTGCGCCTGCGCGTGGTTCGGGTCGTTCGTGTTGTCGTATTCCTGCTGGTGGCAGGCCACGCAGGCGGTCGGCGTCCCGGTGTAGCCCGCGCTGTGGCACTGCGTGCAGTCCAGCGGCACGTGGGCGCCCGTCAGCGGGAACGCCGTGCGGTTGTGGTCGAAGTTGGTATCGTCCCACGTGCGCGTGTCGTGGCAGATGCGGCAGTCGGTGGGGAACTGGGCCAGGCGATGGTCGGGCTCGGTGGTGCGGTCGTAGTCGTCCTGGTGGCAGGCCACGCACTCGGTGGGCGTGCCGCTGAATCCGCCCTGGTGGCACTCGATGCAGGCCGGGCCCGCGTGGCCTCCGGTGAGCGGGAAGCTGGACGGATGCCGGAAGTCGCCGCCGCTCCAGCCCGTGGCGAACACCCCGTGGCAGCGCACGCAGTCGGTGCCGAAGCCCGACGCCTCGTGGGGCGGGTTCGTCGTGTGGGCCCAGGTGTCGGCGTGGCAGGCGTAGCAGTCGCTGGGCGTGCCGGTGTACTGGCTGCTCACGGCGCCCGAGTGGCAGGCGTCGCAGTCCACCGCGGCGTGGGCGCCCACCAGGGGCAGGGCCGTCGCGTCGTGGCGGCGCCGCATGTCCCGGCGGTCGCTCCAGTCGTCGGGCGTGTGGCAGGCGTCGCAGGCCGGGCCCTGGCGCCCCTTGTGGGCGTCGGTGTGGCAGTCGGCGCAGGCCGTGCCCACCTTCGCGAAGGCCGGGTCGTCGTGGCAGTCGCGGCAGAGCGCCTGCTTGTGGGCGCCCACCAGCGGGAAGCCCGTGCGGTCGTGGTCGAACATGCGGCCCACCTCGTCGCCGGGGCCCACCGCTTCGCGGTGGCACGAGGCGCAGTCGAGATCGGCGTTGCCGTGCGGGTTCGCCGGCGAGCCGCCGGACTGGGCGGCGGCGGGGCCCGCGGTCGCGGCCACGATCACCAGGGTCGTCAGGATGCGGCGGATCATCGTTTCTCCTGTCCGCTGGAAGGCAATACGGGATGGCAGGCCACGCACTCGACGGCCAGGGGGCGGAAGACCACCAGGCGCTCGCCCGCGGGCGCCTTGTGGCACGCCGCGCAGGCGACCTTGGCGTGGGCGCCGGCCAGCGTAAAGCGGCTGTCGCGGTCGTGGACGAAGTTCTCGGCCAGCCAGTCGACGGTCACGTGGCACCGCGCGCAGTCGATGCGCTCGACCTCGGCCGCGGTGCGGGTCATCGAGCCGGCGTGCACGTCCTTGTGGCAGTCGGCGCAGAAGTGCGGCTCGCCGCCGAAGGCGGGCGCGTCCGGCAGCGTCGCCACGACCGGCTTCGGCGCCGGCTTGTGGCAGCCGGCGCACGCGACGGTCGCGTGGCGACCCGTCAGCGCGAAGCGCGTCACGGCGTGGTCGAAGGTCGCCCGGCGCCAGGTGTCCTGGCCGTGGCAGGTGGTGCAGGCCGGCGGCGTCCCGGCCTGCCAGCGGTGCGGATCGGCGTGGCACGCGGTGCAGGCCTGGGCCGGCGGCGCCAGGTCGGGTCCCTTCAACGCCGGTTGCCCGGCCGCCGCTGCGGCCGCCTTGTGGCACAGCCCGCAGGGCACGGCCCGGTGCGAGGCCTCGAGCCTGAAGGCGGTCGTGTCGTGGTCGGCGAGCGAGAAGCGCGCCGGCGCGTAGCCGTCGACGGTGTGGCAGCGGTCGCACGCGGTCCAGCCCGGGCGTCCGCGCGCGGCGCCCTGGTGCTCGTCGCGGTGGCAGTCGGTGCAGCGGGCGAAGGCGGGCTTGGCGCCGCGGCTCTCGTGGCACTTGGCGCAGGTGACCTGGCGGTGCTTCCCGCGCAGCGGGTAGCGCGTGCGCTCGTGGTCGAACCCGGCACCCATGATCTGCTTCCAGCCGGCGGTGGTGTGGCAGTCGGTGCAGCGCGGTCCCAGCGCCCCGGCGTGGGGATCGCGATGGCAGTCGGTGCAGTTGGCGTGGGCCAGGCCGGCGAACACCGTCGGCTTCGGCGCCTCGGCGGGCTTGTGGCACTTGGCGCAGTCCACCTGCGCATGCTTGCCCTCGAGGGGATAGGTCGTCTTCGCATGGTCGAACCGCGGCGCGGGCTTCCACTTGCCCGTGTCGTGGCACGAGGTGCAGTCCTGCTTGAACTGGCCGACGTGGATGTCCTTGTGGCAGGCCTTGCAGGCGGGTTCGAGGCCCAGGAAGGTTCGGTCGAGCTCCTTGCCCGCGCGCCGCAGGACACCCGGATCGACGACGTACTTCGTGGTGTGGCAGGTCCGACAGTCCTTGCCGGCATGGCTGCCCTCGAGGCCGAACCCGGTCTTGCCGTGGTCGAAGGCCTCGCGGCCCCCGTCCCAGTGGACGAGCTCGAAGTCCTCGCCCTGGTGCTCGACGTGGCAGTCGACGCAGCGGGCGAACGCCGGATCGGCGTGCAAGCCCTTGCCGGAAGCCCGCATGGCGCTGATCTCGGTGTGGCAACCGAGATCAGCGCCATGCGGGCTTCCGGCAAGG
>DAOPJF010000085.1:0-8747 GCA_035399525.1 Candidatus Krumholzibacteriia bacterium
CATCGAACACCGTGCGGCGCACGTCCTCGCGGCTGTCCAGGCCGTTGATGCGCTTGAGCTCGTCGAGGGACAGCCCGGCCCGGCGGGCCACGGCGATCAGCGTGTCGCCTTCGCGCACCACGTGCACGGCCTCGTCCGACGGGGCCGGGCGCAGGCGCAGCCGCTGCCCCGGCACGATCCGGTCGCTGTCCAGGTCGTTCAGCTGCCGCAGCAGCTCGACCGTGACGCCGCTGCGGCCGGCAATGATCTCGAGGGTGTCGCCGCGCTCGACGGTGGCGAACTCCTGGTCCTCCGACGGGATGCGCAGCTTCTGACCGATGCACAGGCCGTCGCTGCGCAGCTCGTTCCAGTCGCGCAGGTCCTGCACGGTCACGCCGTAGCGCTGGGCGATGACGGTGAGGTTCTCGCCCCGGGCCACGCGGTGGACCTGCCACTCCTGTGCCCGGCCCGCGGGGGGAAGCAGCATCAGGGCGGCCACGGCCGGCAGCGCCAGGACGAGGCGGCGTAGGGGACGGGGGATGGGCCGCTGGGGCATCGGGTCGGGCCCTCCTTGGCCGACGGCGTGCGGGTGCTCCTTCGGCAAAAAAGGATACGATCGATCGCCGCCGGAGCCAAGGGCGATCTCGCGCGGGGGTGGTCGCCGCGCCCCGGCGGTGCTATGCTGGGCGCCGTGCCGCGCCCACCCCTGCAAGGAAGGTCGATGTGAGCATTCCCGTTCCGCCGCGCCTGCGGCGCCTGTTGCCCGCGCTGGCGGGGGCCGCCCTGCTCGTCGCCGGCTGCTATCCCGACGGTCCCGAGAACGCCGAGGACCTGAACATGGTCGTCACGGCCAAGGTGCCCGGCACCGACTACGCCGACCTGCACACGTTCGCCATGGAGGACACGGTCATCGTCCTGGACACGGGCGACGGGTCGGGCACGCCCATCGACCCGTCGTTCAACCCGGTCATCCTCCAGGAGCTGCGGGCCGCCATGGTCGCGGCCGGCTTCACCGACGTGACGGACCAGGCCGGTGTCGAGCCCGACGTGCAGCTGGTCTGCGGCGCGGTCGAGTCCGAGGTCTGGTACTACTACTACTATTGGGACTACTACGGCGGCTGGTGGTACCCCGGCTGGGGCTACTACCCGCCGGCGGTGGGGGTCGGCAGCTTCGACGTGGGCACGCTCATGTGGCAGCTCATGGACCTGCGCGGCGTGACCCCCGGCGTGCCGGACCAGGACGTGCGCGCCGCGTGGATCGCCGGCATCAACGGCGTCCTGCAGGATGCCGACAGCCACACCGAGGACGCCATCCGCACCGGCATCCGCCAGGCGTTCACCCAGTCACCCTACATCCGGGCCGCCGCGGCGCGCCAGTAAGGCAGGAGTGCGCATGAACCGCAAGATCGTCCTCGCCCTGCTGCTCGCGCTGGTCGCCGCCGCGCCCGCGGCCCACGGCCAGAACGCGTTCGGCGTCTGCTGGACGCCGGCGCTGCCCCTGGGCGACACGGACAGCTTCGCGCCCGGGCTGACCGGCCGCGGCATCGGCTTCGACTGGCGTGCCTTCCGCAGCCGCGAGTTCGCCCTCGGCGCGAGCTTCGGCTGGAGCGTCTTCCACGAGACCACCAGCGGCACCTTCGACAACGGCACCGTCGCCGTCACGGCCAACCGCTGGAACACCATCAACGCGGCGCCGATCTACGTCTCGGCGTTCCGCTACGGCCAGGCCAGCCGGCGCGAGCCCCGCTGGTTCGCGGGGCTGAACGCCGGCACGGTCTGGCTCGAGCGGCGCACGCTGGTGGGCCTGCTCGAGTTCAAGGACACGAACTGGCACCTGGCGGTCGCGCCCGAGGTGGGCGTGCAGCTGCCGTGGGATGCGTTCCTGGGGTACGCCGCGCTGCGCTGGAACGTGGCCTTCAGCGCCGGCGACGTCGACACCCAGCAGTGGCTCGAGCTGCGCCTGGGCTTCGGCCTGGACTAGCCGGCGCGCGCAGCGGCACCGATGCGAAACGACGCCGGCGTCCCGCGGGAGGCCGGCGTCGTCGTCTGCGGACCGGGTCAATCCAGCCCGTACTTCTCGATGCGGTAGACCAGCACGTGGCGCGGCACCCCGAGGTAGGCGGCGGTGCGGCTGCGGTTGCCGTCGTGCTTGCGCAGGGCGCGGCGGATCAGCTCCTTCTCGAGCTCGACCAGCGAGCAGCCGTCCTCCGGCAGCGGGCCCAGGGGCAGGGCGCCCGCCGGTGCGGCGGCCGGCGCGGCGGCGCCGCCCGCCGCCGGCAGCGTCGTCGCGGCCGGCGCCAGGCGCTCCAGTGCGGCGGCCGTCAACACCCCGCCGCCGCCCATCAGCACCAGCCGCTGGTTCAGGTTCTTCAGTTCGCGCACGTTGCCGCGCCAGGGGCGGGATTCCAGGGCGCGCAGCAGCGCCGGTTCGCTCTTGAGGTCGCGCCCGCCGTGCAGCCGCGTGAAGTGCTCCCAGAGCAGGGCGATGTCCTCGGGCCGCTCGCGCAGAGGCGGCGCCGCCAGGGCGACCACGTTGATGCGGTAGAGCAGGTCCTCGCGGAAGCGGCCGGCCTCGGCGGCGGCCTCCAGGTCGCTGTTCGTGGCGCAGATCAGCCGGAAGTCCACGGGCACCGGCTTGTCGCCGCCCACGGGGTCGACCTCGCGCGTCTCGAGCACGCGCAGCAGCTTCGGCTGCAGCGCCGGCGGCAGCTCGCCGATCTCGTCCAGGAAGAGCGTACCGCCGTCGGCGGCCCGGATGCGGCCCGTCGCGGCGCGGTCGGCGCCGGTGAACGCGCCCCTGACGTGCCCGAACAGTGTCGACTCCAGCAGGTCGCCGGGGATGGCGCCGCAGTTGACCGCCACGAAAGGCCGGTCCCAGCGCGTCGACAGGTCGTGGCAGGCGCGCGCCAGGAGCTCCTTGCCGGTGCCGCTCTCGCCGGTGATCAGCACGGTCGCGTCGCTGGGCGCGGCCAGGCGCACCTGCTCCAGCAGTGCGGCCATGGCGGCCGAGCGGTGGACCAGGCCGCCGTCGCCCGTCCGCTCGCGCAGGATGCGGCGCAGCCGCGCATTGTCGGCCTCGAGCTCGCGCGTGTGCAGGGCCTGGTCCACCGTCAGGCGCAGTTCGTCCCGGGCGAACGGCTTCAGCAGGTAGGTGAAGGCCCCCAGCTTCATGGCGGCCACCGCCTGCTCGACCGTGCCGTGGGCCGTCAGCACGATCACCGGCGGCGAGGCGTCGTCCGCCGCCTCGCGCACCGCGCGCAGCACCTCCATGCCGTCGAGGCCCGGCATGCGCATGTCGGTGATCACCAGGTCGGGTTCGCGGGCCAGCAGCGCCAGGCCCTCGCGACCGTCGGCGGCGGCGAGCACCTCGTGCCCGGACTCGGCCAGGATGTACCGCACCACCTCGCGCAGGCTGCGGTCGTCGTCGATGACCAGGATGCGCGCCACGGCGTCCTCCTACCGCGTGAACGAGGCGCGGGCCTCGCCGCTGGTGGGCACGACGGTGCCCTCGTAGGGCTCGGGCCGCGTGTCCTCCCAGGACTGCAGGTACCACAGCTTGCGGAGCTCGACGAAGGTCAGGATGGCGCGGCCCGAGAAGGTCGAGCCGTCGATCCGCAACAGGTACACCACGTCCCACTCGACCTGCCCGTCGGACTCGATGCCGCGGTCCTTCACCTCGTAGGCCAGGTGCATGGCCACCTTGCGCGCAGGGCTCGAGAGCCACCGCGCGAACTCGAACTCCTGGGCGACGCCCCACTCCCTCCACTTCACCTGCGGGTACGCCGCCACGACGGCCGAGTAGGGAGAGAACGAGAAGTCCTCCGCCAGGCAGTCGCGATAGTCCTGCGGCTGGCGCGCCTCGAGCGCGGCATTGAGCCGCCCGACGACCTCCGCGGGGGTGGGGGCGCCGGTCATGGGGCGCGGGGTCTCGGCGCGCGTGCGGCCGACGGCCATCAGCACGGCGCAGACCACCACCACCACGGCCAGGAAGCGCAGTTCGGGACGATGCTTCACGGGAGATCCTCCTCGTCGGGAGCGGCCGGCAGCGTCATCACCACGCAGGCGCCCCTGGTGTGTCCGGTATCGACGGCCAGCGTGCCGCCCTGGTCCTCGACGAGCCGCAGGCTCGTGGCCAGGCCCAGGCCGGTGCCGCCGTCACGGGTGGAATAGAAAGGCGTGCCGAAGTTCGCCAGGGCCTCCGCCGAGAAGCCCGGCCCCGTGTCGCACACGCGGCAGCGCAGCGCGCCGTCGGCCGTGTCGACCATGATCGTGATGCGGCCCGCCGGTCCCGCCGCCGCGCCGCCGTTGAGCGCCAGGTTCAGCAGCACCTGCCGCACCTGCTCGCGGTTGGCCAGGGCGCGGGGCAGCGCGACCCCGGCGTTCACGTCGATCGGCGGCGAGTCGGGCCGGGCCCGCACCAGGTCGGCCACGGCGCGGGCTTCGCCGGCCAGGTCGAAGGCCGACGCCTCGCCCGGTTCGCTGCGCGCGAAGGCCAGGAAGCGCGTGAGCACGTCGTTCAGCCGGCCGGTCTCGTCCTTCAGGATGCCCAGCATGCGCCCCTTGGGGTGCTCGGGAGCGAAGTCGTCGGCCAGGATCTCGGCGGTGCCGCGGATGCTCGCCAGCGGGTTGCGGATCTCGTGGGCCAGGCCCGCCGAGAGGCGTCCCACCGCGGCGAGCCGCGCGCTGCGCACGAGCTCGGCCTCCATCGCCGTCTTCTCGGCCAGCGCCGTGCGCAGGTCCGCCGCCGTCGCCGCCTCGCGGTCCCGCGCCGCGGCGATGCGCGACGTCAGGCTGCCGGTCAGCAGGCCGACGGCCAGGTACAGGATCATCTCCAGCACCTTCTCGACCGTGTTGGCAGGATCGAATCCGACGAAGCCGAAGGCGTGGGGGATGTACAGCAGGCAGACCAGCACCGCCGCGCCCACGCCGCCCCGCCGCCCGCCACGAAAGGCTGCCAGGATGATCGGGAAGTAGTACAGTCGGCGATAGATCCCGTGGGCGGCGTGGATGTGGATGGCCGTGTTGTAGTGCAGCACCGTCACCAGGGCGACGGCCGCGAGGGCCACCCAGTACCGGCGCAGGGCGTCGGCCAGGGACGAGGTGGCGGTGGTGTCGGCGCTCGCCTGCACGAATCTCCTTGGGCGCACCGGGGTTGGCGCTGCCGGATATTCTAGGACGCCCTCGAGAATATTCTTCACTTTTCTGGCGCCGAACACGCCTTGTCAGTTCAAGGCGTTCGGAAATAAAGGTTTAGATTCATGGTCCGGAACCTGCATAGGTGCTGCGCCGCATTGCCGGCCCCATCCGGATCCTGCCGTGAAGGAGCGCGATGTTCCGCCAACTGATGATCCTGGTCCTGCTGGGCGCCGCCTGGGCCGCTGCAGCGACCGCGGACGACACCCCGCCGCCGGGACCGGCTCTCGCCGACTATCTGGCCTGGTCTGCCGAACACCATCCTGCCCTGGCCGGGGAGCGAGACCGCGCCCTGGCCCTGCGCGACGATGCCGCCAAGGCCGGCGCCCTGCCCGAGCTGCGGCTGGCCTGGGGCGAGATGATCGTTCCGGTCGAGACCCGCGTCGGCCCCCAGCAGCGCGTGCTGTCCGTCAGCCAGGCCTTCCCGTGGTTCGGGAGCCTGGGCCTGAAGGGTGATGCGGCCGCGGCCGCCGCCGACGCCGCCGACGAAGGCGTGCGGGCGAAGCGCCTGATGGTCGCGCGCGACGTGCGCGCCGCCTGGTACCGTCTCGGTGCGCTGGACGCCGAGCTCGACCTCGCCCGCGCGAACGCGGCGCTGGCCGACGAGTCCGCCGCCTGGCTGCGCCAGGCCTACGCGGCGGGCACCGCTACCTACGCCGCCCTGCTGCAGGGCGAGATGGAGGCCTCGCGATTGCAGGTGGCGGTCGACGACCTGGCCGATCGTCGCGCCCCGGCCGTGGCCGCGCTGAATGCCGCGGCGGGCCTGCCCGCGGGCACCGCCGCGCCGGCGGCCGCCCTGCCCGATTCGCTGCTGCTGGCGCGCGTACTGCCTGATGACGAGGCGATGGCAGCCGCGGTCGGCGAGCGCAACCCCGAGCTCGCGGCCCTGGCCGCGAAGCAGACCAGCAGCCGACTGGGCGCCGAGGCGGCCGGCAAGGCGACCGGCCCGAACCTGTCGCTGGGCCTGGACTACATCATGACCGGCGAGGCCCGCATGCCCGGCGTCGACGACAGCGGCAAGGATCCGGTCATCGCCCGCGTGTCGGTGGGCATCCCCCTGTGGGGCGGAGCATCGGCGGACAGCCGCGCTGCCGCGGGCCGCATGCGCGCCGCCGGCGAGGACCTGCACGACCGGCGCCTGCAGCTTGCCGCCCGCCTGCAGCAGGGGCTGTACGCCTGGCGCGATGCGGGCCGCCGCCTCGAACTGCAGCAGACCGTGCTGCTGCCGCGCGCCCGTCGCCTGGTCGAGGTGGCCACGGCCGCCTATGCCGCCGACCAGGCCGCCTACGGCGACCTGCTGGCCGCGCGGCGCGCGCTGCTGGGCCTCTGCACCGAGCAGGTGCGGGCCCGCCTCGACCGCGCCCTGGCCCTGAATGACCTGGCCCTGCTCGTCGGCGTGCCGGTGGAGGACCTGTCCGCCGCCCTGCCGACGTTCGCCCCCAGCCCGGAGGACCGCCCGTGAACCCGCTGCGCACCTTCCCCTCCCGTTTCGCCTGGCCGGCCCTGCTGCTGGTGGCGGTCGTCGCCTTCGTCCTGGGCCGCAGCGGCGGCGGCGACCGTCTCGCCGACGCCTCCGCCCACGACGCGGGGCAGGGGGCCGACGCGGCGCCGACGCTGTGGACCTGCGCGATGCATCCGCAGATCATCCTGCCGTCCAACGACCAGAAGTGCCCGATCTGCTTCATGGACCTGATCCCGCTGAGGCAGGACCAGGGAGCGGGCCTGGCGCCCGGCGACCTGCGCCTTTCGCCCGAGGCCGTGGCGCTGGCCGACATCCGCACGGCGCGCGCCGCGCGTCGCGCCGTCACGCGACCGGTCCGGCTGGCGGGCAAGGTCACCGCCGACGAGACGCGCGCGCGCACCATCACCGCCCGTTTCCCCGGCCGCCTCGAGCGGCTGTTCGTCGACGCCACCGGCGTGACGGTGGACGCCGGCCAGCCCATGGCCGAGATCTACAGCCCGCAGCTCTACGCCGCGGCAGTCGAACTGCGCACCGCAACCGACGCGGCCGGCCGCGATCCCGCGACGGAACCGACCCTGCGCGCGGCTCGCGAGAAGCTGCGCCTGCTGGGGCTGGGCGCCGCGCAGATCGATGCGGTGGCCGCGGGCACGGCGCCCGCCGACCGGCTGACCATCGACGCGCCGCTGGGCGGCGTGGTGCTGCACCGGCGCGCCACGGCGGGCGAGTACGTCAAGACCGGCGACGAGCTCTTCGCCATCGCCGACCTGGGGCGCGTGTGGGTGCGCCTGGATGCCTTCGAGAGCGACGTGCCCTGGCTGAAGGCCGGGCAGGCCGTCACCTTCACCACCCGCGCCTGGCCCGGCCGCACGTTCGCCGGCACCGTGGCCTTCGTCGACCCCGTGCTGGACGAGAAGAGCCGCTCGGTCGAGGTGCGCGTGGCGGTGGACAACGCCGGGGGGCTGCTGAAGCCCGGCATGCTGGCCACGGGCGTCATCGAGACCGCGCTGCCCGGCGAGCCCGAGCCGCTGGTGATCCCCGCCACGGCGCCGCTCCTGACCGGCACGCGCGCCGTGGTCTACGTGCGCGTGCCCGGCGACGGCGATCCGGTCTTCCGCGGCGTGCAGGTCGAGCTCGGGCCGCGGGCCGGCGACTGGTACGTGGTCGCCTCGGGCCTGGCCGAGGGCGACGAGGTCGTGGTCAACGGGGCCTTCAAGATCGACAGCGCCCTGCAGATCCGGGCGCAGCCCTCGATGATGGAACCGGCCGCCGCCGCGCCGGCCGCCGCCGCGGCGCCTGCGCCCGGGGCCGCGCTGCCCGAGGCGCCCTGCCTGCGCGATGCGCTGGCCGGCGTGCTGGACGCCTACCTGCCGCTGCAGGCGGCGCTGGCCGGCGACGACGATGCGGCCGCGGTGGCCGCCGCCCGCACGGTGTCCGACCTCCTGGCCTCCATCACCTGCGATGAGCATGCCCTGGCGCCGGCCACGAGTCAGGCGTGGCGGACGCTGGGCGGCCAACTGGCCGCGGCGGCGCGCCTGACCGTGGAGGCCGACGGCATCGTGGCGCGCCGGCTGGCCTTCGAGCCGCTGTCGGACGGCCTGTGGACCGCCCTGGAGACCTTCAAGGTGGGCGAGGTGCGCGGCGTGCGGCGCTTCCACTGCCCCATGGCCATGGACGGTGCGGGCGCGTTCTGGCTGCAGCAGGGCCCCGTCACGGCCAACCCGTACTACGGCGCGGCCATGCTGCGCTGCGGCGAGCAGAAGGCGGCGCTGGGCGACCTGCCCGCGGCCGGCGAGGGGAACTGACATGGACGCACCGCGCACCCCCACCGGCTTCGTCGCGCGCCTGGCCGGGTTCTGCCTGGACAACAAGCTCATCGTCATCCTGCTGGTGCTGATGGCGGTGGCCTGGGGCCTGGTGGTCTCGCCCTTCGGCAGCCCCATCAAGGCGCTGCCCCATGACCCGGTGCCGGTGGACGCCATCCCCGACCTGGGCGAGAACCAGCAGATCGTCTTCACCGAGTGGATGGGCCGCTCGCCCCAGGACGTCGAGGATCAGATCTCCTATCCGTTAACGGTTTCCCTGTTGGGCGTGCCGGGCGTAAAGACGATTCGCA
>DAOPJF010000086.1:0-8716 GCA_035399525.1 Candidatus Krumholzibacteriia bacterium
CCGCGCCGGTCGAGGCCCGGCCGTCGCGCCTGTTCGTCGTCGGCTCGGCGAAGATGTTCGACAACAACATCATCGCCGCGCCGCAGAACGCGCTGCTGCTGCTGAACGCCATCGACGAACTGGCCGGCAACGGCGAGCTGTTGAGCATCCGCGCCAAGACGCTGACGCAGCGGGTCATCCGCCCCGTGACCGACAGCGAGAAGCTCGCGTGGCGCCTCGTGGTGGTCTTCCTGGTGCCCGCCCTGCTGGCCGTGTTCGGCCTGGTGCGGGCGGCCGGGCGGCGCCGCGACGCCGCGCGCTACCGTGAATCCGTGCGCCGCGCCGGCGCCCAGCCCTAGGGAGGCCGGCATGCCGAAATCGAAGAACCTGGTGATCCTGGCCGCGGTCGTGGCGGTGCTGGCGATCGTGAGCGTGCTGCAGAAGACCAGCCACCACCGCACCACCAGCCGCCCGTCGACGGCCGTGCTGCTCGAGGGCACGTGGTCGGGCGACAACGTCGCGCGCATCGCGCTGGGCCTGGGCGAGGAGCCGGACATCGTCGTGCTCGAGAAGGGGCCCGACGGCTGGATCGTGCCCTCGTGCTGGAACGCGCGGGCGAGCCGTACGAAGATCGACGGCCTGCTGAAGGTGCTCAGCGGCCTGCAGGGCGAGTTCCGCTCGGACCGCGAGGACGTGCTGGCGGACTACGGCCTCGGGCCGGCGGACGCCGTCACCATCCGCGTGCGCGACGCCCAGGGCGCCGAGGTGGCGTCGCTGGACGTCGGCACGGCGCCCGCCGGCGCCCGCGGCCAGTTCGTGCGGCGACCCGGCAGCAACGCGGTGTACGTCAGCGGCACGGGCGTGCTGGCGCCGCTGGGGCTGTACGGCGGCCCCGCCCGTCCCTCGGCCCGCACCTTCCTGGACCTGCAGGCGGTGCAGGACGAGCGCAACGACGTCGACCGCATCGAGCTGGTGGACGAGCACGGCGCGCGGACCCTGGCCAAGGTGTTCGCGGCCGCGCCGGCGGCCGGCGACTCGGCCGGGGCCGGCGGCGTCGACCGCCTGACCTGGGAGTGGACCCTGTCGGGCGACACCTCGGGCCCGGCGGCCAAGACCAAGGCCGACGGCGTGCTCGGGGCCGCGGTGTCGATCCGCGCCGTGGACGTGGACGACCCGGCGGGCGACCCGGCCCTCTACGGCCTGGACGCCCCGGCGCGCGTGGCCACGGTGGTGTTCGCCGACGGGCACACCCGCCGCCTGGCCTTCGGCAACGAGCGCCCCGCCGACGGCGACAAGCCGGCCGGCGTCTGGTTGCGGGTGGACGACGATCCCACCGTCTGGGTGGCCACGGCCTACGCCGCCAACAACCTGTTCAAGGCCGGGGCCGACCTGCTGCCGACGCCGTGAACCGGAGGCGCCGCCGGCCCCGCGCCGGGGCCGGCGGCGCCCATCCCGCACCTTCGTTGCGGAACGGTTTTCCCTCGTTGAAATCGTGTGTTAGATTGGAGGTCCGGGACCGCGTCCCATCGGCGGCCCCGTCCCCGCCCAGGAGGACCGTCGTGAACGACCAGGCTGCCGCCGCGGACGTGCTGCTCAAGAACGCCCTCGTGCTCGATTACTACCCCGTCGCCCTGGACGCAGGGCCGCGCCCCCAGGTGCGCCGCGCCGACCTGCGCATCCGCGGCGAGCGCATCGTCGAGCGGGGAACCGACCTCGCCCCCGCGCCCGGAGAGCAGGTGCGCGACCTGCGCGGCGTCACCGTGCTGCCGGGCAACGTGAACGCCCATGCCCACCTCTACGCGGCCCTGCTGGCGGGCATGCCCCTGGCCGCGCGCCGCCCCGAGAGCTTCACCGACATCCTGACCCAGATCTGGTGGCCCCTGGACCGGTCCCTGGACGCGGACGCGGTGCGCCTGAGCGCGGCCGCGGGCGCCTGGGACGCCGTGCGCTGCGGCACCACGCTGGTCTTCGACCACCATGCGAGCCTGGCCTGCGTCGACGGCGCGCTGGACCTGGTCGAGCAGGGCCTGGGCCTGGTGGGCCTGCGCGGGTGCCTGAGCTACGAGGTGACCGACCGCGGCGGCAAGGGCCAGCGCGACGTCACGCTGCAGGAGAACGAGCGGTACCTGCAGAAGCTGTCCGATCGCCCGGACCAGGGCGTCGCGCGGTACCGCGGCCTGGTGGGGGCCCACGCCAGCTTCACGCTGGAGGACCGCACCCTCGAGCTGCTGGAGGGCCTGTGCAGCCGCTACGGCGTGGGCCTGCACGCCCACCTGGCCGAGGGCACCACCGACCGCGAGGTCAGCCGCGACCGCGGCTGGAAGGATCCCCTCGATCGCCTGAACGAGTACGGGCTGGTGCGCCCGGGCAGCGTGTTCGCCCACGGCGTGGACCTCTCGCCCATCGACATGCAGCTGCTCGAGGACAAGGGCGCCTGGCTGGTGCACTGCGGCCGCTCGAACATGCACAACGGCGTCGGCCGCGCGCCCGTGGACCGGTTCCCGTCGCGTTGCGCCATCGGCACGGACGGCCTGGACGACAACATGTGGGGCGAGCTGCGCGCGACCTACTTCCGCGGCAGCGAGGGCGGGCGCGGCCCCCTGGGCTACGCCGACGCCGCCCGCTTCTGGCTGGGCAACTACGCCCTGGCCCGTGCCGTGTTCGGCGAGCCCTTCGGCAGCCTGGACGCCGGCGCGCCGGCGGACCTGATCGTGCTGCACAACTTCCAGAAGACGCCGCTGGCCGACGAGACCTGGCTCAGCCACCTGCTGACCGACTTCCACCCCTGGGACATCCAGGAGGTCTGGGTCGGCGGCAGGCGGGTCTACGGCAGCGGGGACGAGCCGCCGGTGGATCCGGCGGAAGTCCAGCGCTCGGCCGCTAGAGTGTGGCGGGGCATGGGGTTAGACGGCTAGGTCCCGATGGGACCGGGTTTCTTTGACATTTTCCGCAAACCCTTGATATAATATCAGGGTTCGGTGGCCCCGTGCCGGGTCGCCGGGCGGGTCCATGGCCACACCCACGGGAGCCTGCATGAAGACGTTGTTCACGCTTGCCGCCGTCCTGCTCGCGGCCGCAGCCGCCTTTGCCCAGACCAGCGACCTGATGATGACGGAGTACGTCGAAGGCTCGGGCTACAACAAGGCCATCGAGATCTTCAACGGCACCGGCGACACGGTGAACCTCGCGGGCTACGCCCTCGAGCGCTACTCCAACGGCGGCACCGTCGCCACGGTCATCCCCCTGAGCGCGGTCGACCTGCCGTCGGGCGAGACCTGGGTCGTGGCGCACCCGTCGTTCGCCGAACTGTCGCTGGTCGACCAGACCAGCATCGAGATCAGCTTCAACGGCGACGACGCGGTGGTGCTGTCCTTCAACGGCACGCCCGTCGATCGCTTCGGCCGGGTCGGCGAGGATCCGGGCGACGCCTGGTCCTGCGCGGCGGGCACCACCGCCAACCACACGCTGCGCCGCCTGACGGGCGTGTGCTCGGGCGACACCGCGATCAGCGCGCCGTTCGATCCGTGCCTCGAGTGGAGCGTGTTCGCGTCGGACGTGCTGTCGGGCCTGGGCTACCACCTGGCCGACTGCGGCGCGGTCGAGGCCGACGGCACCACCTGGAGCGCGGTGAAGGCCTCGTACCGCTGATCCGCCTCGCACCCGCGATCTCACGACGGCGCCCGCCCCCGGTGGCGGGCGTCGTCGCGTCCGCCGGGACGGTCGGGCTAGGCCCGGCGCACGGCCCGCCGCACGAACGCCGACACCAGGTCGCCCGCCAGCACCAGCAGGGCGCCGGCGGCGACGTAGAACAGCATCTCGTCGTACCGGTTGCGGGCCCTGGCGTCGACGATCCAGAAGCCGAGCGACGACATCCCCAGCATGCCCAGCACCGCGGCCTCGCGCACGCAGGTCTCCCAGCGGTAGAACACGTACAGCAGCCAGCGCGGCAGGCCCAGGGGCACCAGGCCGACGAACGCGATCTGCCGCCGCGACGCGCCCAGCGCCCGCAGCGCGCCGGGCGCCGCGGTCCCGGTGTTCTCGACCACCTCGGCGCCGAGCTTGCCCAGGATGCCGGCGTTGTGCACCGCCAGCGCCAGCACCATGGGCCACGCCGACGGTCCCAGCAGCGCCAGCAGCAGGAAGGCCCACACGTACTCGGGGATCGCGCGCAGCACCACCAGCCCGAAGCGCACGGCGGCGCCGACGCCGGTCCAGGCGGCGCGCGACGTCCACCGCGGCGGACGTCCGCCGCGCACGAACGGCTCGGGGCAGGCGAAGGTGCGGGCGGCCAGGGGCGCGGCCAGCGCCCCGACCGCCGCGGCCAGGACGATCGCCGCCACGCTCACCGCCAGGGTCGCCATCAGCGCGCCGCCGCCGTGCAGGCGCCACAGTTCGGCCATCCAGGCCCGCACCGCGCCGTCGTCCCAGGCCGTGTCGCGCACGGGCCAGGGGCGGATCTCGTGCAGGAAGCGCGCGAGGTTCGCCTGGCGCCGGGGCGTCAGCCAGCCCGACGCCTGGAAGCCGCCCAGCAGCCAACTGGCGGCGAAGATCAGGCCCAGCGCCCGCACGCTCCAGGCGACGAACGGCCGGCGCGGGCGCGTGCGCCAGAGCCGGGCGACCTCGGCGGCGCGCGCGCTCATCGCGTCACCTCGCGCCGCAGGCGGCCGCTCCAGGCGTCGACCGCCAGCACCAGGACGAACAGGGCGTACAGGTACGTCCACACCTCGCCGTAGTGCAGGTTCTCGAAGGAGGCCGACAGGTAGTAGCCCAGGGTCGGGAAGCCGAAGAAGCCCAGCACCGCCGCCGACCGCAGCGCGCACTCGAAGCGGTAGAACGCGTAGGCCGTCATGTCGGGCACGGCCCGCGGCAGCAGGCCCACGGCGAAGCCCTGCAGCGGCGAGGCGCCGGCCGCGGCCAGGGCGCCGGCCGCGTCGCGCGGCGCCTCGTCGATCATCTCGGCGAAGACCTTGGCCAGGGTGCCGGCGTACGGGATGGCGATGGCGAGGACCGCCACCAGCCGGTCGGTGCCGAACGCCGCCAGCAGCAGCACCGCCCAGATGAGCTCGTGCACCGAGCGCATGGCCGCCGCCAGCAGGCGCACGGGCACGGTCACGGCCGCGGCGCGGCGGCCCGGCCACCAGGCGCTCGAGCCCAGGAAGCCCATCACCAGCCCGCCGACGAGCGACAGCGACACCGCGGCGGCGGCGAAGGCCACGGTGGTCACCGCGGCGCGCCCGGCCTGCAGGACGACGCCCAGCCGGCCGCCGTCGTAGGCGCCCTCGAAGGCCAGCGCCGGCCGCAGCGCGCGGCCGAAGAAGTCGCCGGCCAGCTGCCAGCCCCCCGCGCCCGGGGCCAGGTCGCCCGCCCGCAGGTCCAGCACGCGCCCGGACGCCCAGGCGGCCGCCAGGCCCAGGACCAGCACGCCCACCGACGCGCCCAGCGATCCGGTGGCCCCGAAGCGACGCTCAGGACGCATCGCGGTCGTCCAGGCGGTACAGGTCCGCCAGCAGCGCCTCGTCGAGCGCGGCGGCGGGACGATCGAAGGCCACGCGGCCGTCGCGCAGGCCCACCACGCGGCCGAAGTGCTCGCGCACCAGCTGCGGATCGTGCAGGCTGACCAGCAGGGTCAGGCCCTCCTCGCGGGCCAGGCGCACCAGCAGCGCCAGCGTGGCCCGCGCGCGGGCGGGATCGACCGAGGCCACGGGCTCGTCGGCCAGCAGCACCGACGGCTGCTGGAACAGGGCCCGCGCCACGGCCACGCGCTGGGCCTGGCCGCCGGACAGCCGGTCGGTGCGTTCGAAGAGCTTCTCGGGGATGCCCACGCGCTCGAGCAGGCGATGGGCCCGGTGCAGGTCGGCCGCGGCCGGCCGCAGCATCAGGCGCAGGGTGCCCGGCAGCGAGCGGCGCCCGAGGGCGCCGCTCAGGACGTTCTGGCTGACCCTCAGGTTCGGCACCAGGCGCAGGTCCTGGTGCACGAACCCGATGTCCGCCCGCAGGGCGCGCAGGGCGCCGGGCCCGAGGGCCGCCAGGTCGCGTCCGCCGACGGTGACCCGGCCCCGGTCGGCCCGCACGGTGCCGTTGACCAGGCGCAGCAGCGTGGTCTTGCCGGCGCCGCTGGGACCGACGAGGGCCACGGCCTGGCCGGGCACGACCTCGAGGTCGACGTCCGCCAGCACCGGCCTGCCGCCCAGCCGCACCGACACGCCGGCCAGGCCCACGCCCGCCGCGCGCACGGGCGCCGTGATCATCGCAGCATGCCGAGGTCGCGGGCCACCGCCTCGATCCCCGCGAACTCCTCGTTCGCCGCCGGGATGAGCCGCTCGCGCGGCAGCGCGGCCAGCAGCGAGGGATCGGTGATGCCCACGAGCGTCGCCTGCAGCCGGCCGGTGAAGCCGGCGCCGTAGACCTTGTCCAGGTCCGGGTGCGCGGTGAAGTTGTAGTCGGCGAACTTGGGCGTGGTCCAGATGACGCGGCAGACCTCGGGGTCGGTCTTGCCCTCGGCCACGCGCCGGTCGTAGACCTTGTAGTTCACGACGCCGCACTGGAAGCGGCCGGCCTCGACCAGCTCGCAGGTCTTGTCGTGGCTGCCCGAGAAGCCCACCGGGTGCGTGAAGAAGTCGGCGGGGCTCCTGCCGGTGTTCTGCTTGATGAAGAACTCGGGCATCAGGCGCCCGGAGGTCGAGCTCTCCGAGCCGAAGGTGAACGTCAGGTCGGCGATGCCCTGGGGGAAGGCGTCGCTCTTCTGCAGCCCGGTCGACGCGTTGGCGACGATGTACGCGTAGTACTCGGGATCGGCCGCGCCCTGGGCGATGGCGACGGCGCCCGGCACCGCGGCGCGGGCCTGCACGCCGGTCAGGCCGCCGTACCAGGCCAGCATCACGTCGCCGCCGCGGAACATCTCGACCGAGGCCTGGTAGTCGCGGGCCGGCACGTACTGGACGGGCACGCCCAGCTCGGTGGACAGGTACGCGCTCAGCGGGGCGAACCGCTGCTCGAGCTCGGTGGAATTCTGGTCGGGGATCGCAGTGTAGCGGAGCGTGGGGCGCGGGGTCTCGGTCTTCTCCTGGGATCCACCGCACCCGGCGGTGGCGGCCAGCAAGCCGGCCAACAGCAGCCAACTCAATCGTCGCATGTCGTTGCTCCTGCCCCGGAGGGCGGACGGGGTTCGAAGGGACGCAGTCTCCCACGGATACGCGCACGGGCGCGCATCCGCAACCCCGCATGGCGGCGGCGGATCAGGCGAAGGTCCAGACCGATCCCGAGGGCCCGTCCTGCACGGCGACGCCGAGGGCCGCCAGCTCGTCGCGCAGGCGGTCGGCGGCCGCCCAGTCGCGCGAGGTGCGCGCGACCATGCGCTCGGCCACCAGGTGCTCGACGCGCGCCACGTCCAGGCCGATGCGCGCGGCCTTGCGGTCGCGGCGGCCCACCAGCCACGCCTGGGGATCGGCGCCGCAGCAGCCGAGCACCTCGGCGATCTGGGCGAAGTCGGCGACGAAGCGCTCGACCGTGGCCCGGCGCACGCCCTTGGCCACGCCCTTGCCCGAGTCCAGCAGGCCGTTGATCTCGGCCAGGGGCTTGCTGAGCGTGCCCAGCGCGCCGCTGGTGTTGAAGTCGTTCCGCATGTGGGCCGCGAAGGCTTCGAGCATGCCCGCGGTGTGCTCCAGGGGCGCATCGCCGGCGCCGGCCGCGGCAGCGCCGGCCAGGAACGCCTGCGCCCGCTGCAGCGTGGTGTAGATGTAGGCCAGGCGATCGTCGGCCTCCTCGAGGCCCGGGAAGCGCACGCGCGTGCGCAGCTCGTCCGCGGGCGTCACCGCGCCGCAGGCGCCGCAGGCGCCCGACTCCTGCTCGGCGCGGCTCATCAGGTGGCCGCAGGCGGGGCACGCCACCTCGAGGTCGAAGTTCAGGCCGCTGCGGTAGTGCACCGTCAGCAGGAACCAGCGCACCGTCTCGGCGTCGTACAGCGCGGTGATCTCGCGCGTGGTGAAGAAGTTGCCCAGGCTCTTGGACATCTTCTCGCCGTCGAAGTTGATGAAACCGTTGTGCAGCCAGTAGCGCGCGAACGTGCCGTGGCCGTGGGCGCCCTGGCTCTGGGCGATCTCGTTCTCGTGGTGCGGGAAGATGAGGTCGCGCCCGCCCGTGTGGATGTCGAAGGTGTCGCCCAGGTGGGTGCTGCTCATGGCCGAGCACTCGATGTGCCAGCCCGGGCGACCCGGCCCCCAGGGGCTGTCCCAGGCGGGCTCGCCGGGCTTGGCGGCCTTCCACAGGGCGAAGTCCAGGGGCGATTCCTTGCGCTCGTCCACGTCGACGCGGCTGCCGGCGCCCTCGATCATCTCGTCGACCGAGCGCTTGCTCAGCTGGCCGTACGGTCCGAAGGCCTGCACGCGGTAGTAGACGTCGCCGTCCACGGCGTAGGCCAGGCCCTTGGCCTCGAGGTCGCGCACCAGGGCGATGATCTCGTCGAGGTGGCCGCTGACCCGCGGCTCGACGTCGGGCGCCAGCATGTTCAGGTCGCGCATGTCGCGGTGGTACTCGTCGGCGTAGCGGTCGGCCACCTCGGTCGCCGACAGGCCCTCCTCGCCGGCCCGGCGGATGATCTTGTCGTCGATGTCGGTGATGTTGCGCACGTAGCGCACGCCGTAGCCCTGCTGGCGCAGGAAGCGCACGATCACGTCCGGCACCACCGCCGCGCGGGCGTTGCCCAGGTGGGTCAGGCCGTAGACCGTCGGACCGCAGCAGT
>DAOPJF010000087.1:0-8707 GCA_035399525.1 Candidatus Krumholzibacteriia bacterium
TACCAGGAGACCGGCCGCGCCGGCCGCGACGGCCTGCCCGCCGACGCCTGGATGGCCTACGGCCTGCAGGATGCGGTGCTGCTGCGCCGCATGATGGAAGAGAGCGACGCCGACGCCATGCACCGGCGGCGCGAGTCGCAGCAGCTCGACGCCATCCTGGCCTGGTGCGAGGTCACCGGCTGCCGGCGGCAGGCGCTGCTGCGCTACTTCGGCGACGAGCTGCCCGGGCCCTGCGGCAACTGCGACACCTGCCTCGAGCCGCCGGACACCTTCGACGGCACCGAGGCCGCCCAGAAGGCCCTGTCCTGCGCCGCGCGCACGGGGCAGCGGTTCGGCGCGCAGCACCTGATCAACGTGCTGCGCGGCCAGGACAACGAGCGCATCCGCCAGTTCGGGCACGACCTGGTGACCACCTGGGGCATCGGCCAGGACCTGGACGACCGCCAGTGGCGCGGCGTGTTCCGGCAGCTGGTGGCCGCGGGCCTGCTGGCGGTGTCGCCCGACGGGTACGGCGGCCTGCGGCTGACCGAGCGCGCGCGGCCGGTGCTGCGGGGCGAGGTGGCGCTGCCGCTGCGCCGCGACGCGGTGCACGCCCTGCCGGCGGTGGCCGTGCCGAAGAAGAAGCGGCGCAACGCCGCGCTCGAGGCGCTGGGCGCGACGAAGGGGCAGATGGAGGATCCCGCCGCCGAGGCGCTGTTCGAGCGCCTGCGCGCGCGGCGGCGCGAGCTGGCCGAGGAGCACGGCGTGCCGCCCTACGTCATCTTCCACGACAAGACGCTGGCCGCCATGGCGGTGCACCGGCCCGGCGACCGCGAGCAGATGCTGCGCATCGGCGGCGTGGGCCTGAGCAAGCTCGAGCGCTACGGCGACGCGTTCCTGGCCGAGATCCGCCAGGCGGACCGGGGCTGACGCGGCGCGAGGACATGACTGGCTTGGATGATGCCGATCCGATGAATCGCGAAAGGAACGATGCCATGAAGATGCTGACCATGCTGATGCTGGCGCTGCTGGCGGCCGCCGGCTGCGGGAACAAGGACCGGAACGCCGAGCCGCCGGCGGTGGCCGCGGCGCAGGAGGCCGACGCGCGCGCCAGCCAGGAGGTGGTCTCCGGCCGCATCGAGGACGGTTTGCGCGTGCTGACCTTCGACCTCGACCATCCGGGCGCCACCTACAAGGTGTACCGCGGCGACTACATCCGGCCCGAACTGGTGGACGGCGCGCCGTTCACCATCGCCATCCCGGCGCTGGACGTGACCATGACCGTGCCCGTGCCCGAGGGCGGCAAGACCTACTTCAAGGTGCCCGACGCGGGGGTCTTCCCGTTCACCATCGGCACCTTCACCGGCACCCTCGAGGCCCTCGAGTTCGCCCACGCCCGGTACCGCGAGGTGTCGTCGCAGGAGGCGCAGGGCCTGATCGGCGCCATGCACCCGTTCATCCTGGACGTGCGCACGGCCGGCGAGTACGCCGGCGGCCACCTCGAGGGCGCCACGCTGCTGCCGGTGCAGGAGCTGGCCCGGCGCATCGGCGAGCTCGACGCCCACAAGACCGACCCGGTGTTCGTCTACTGCGCCAGCGGCAACCGCAGCACGGTGGCGGCCAAGATGCTGGTGGATGCGGGGTTCGAGCAGGTCATCAACCTGCGCCACGGCTTCCACGAGTGGGTGCGCGAGGGCCTGCCCGTGGTGAAGTAGCGTCCCGGCACGCGGGGGCGGCCGCAACCCGGCGGCCGCCCCCGCCGTATTCCCTTCCTGTTCCACGCCCGCAATCCCCTCCCTGGAGGTTCCCATGTTCGCGCTTCGCAAGTGCCTGCTGTCGGCGGGCCTGGTGGTCCTGCTCGCCGGGTCCGCGTCCGCGGCCCGTCCCTACGTCGGCCAGGCCGACGTGCACGGCAGCCGCATCGTGTTCACCGCCGAGGACGACCTGTGGTCGTGCGACCGGCAGGGCGGCGACGTGCGCCGGCTGACCCGGTTCGCCGGCACCGAGTACTTCCCGCACATCTCGCCCGACGGCACGCGGATCGCGTTCACCGGCGAGTACGACGGCAACCGCGACGTGTACGTCATCCCCATGGGCGGCGGCGAGCCGCAGCGCCTGACCTGGCACCCCGCCGCCGACGAGGTGGTGGGCTGGACGCCCGACGGCCGCGTCATCATGCGCAGCCGGCGCACCGATCCCCACGGCGACTGGCACGTCTACTTCGTGTCGCCCGACGGCGGCGAACCGGTCGAGGCGCCCCTGGGCGCGGCCAGCCGGCTGGCGATCGATCCGGCCGGCGGGCAGTGGGCGTTCAACGTCACCGAGCGCGAGCGCGCCACCTGGAAGCGCTACCGCGGCGGCACGGCGGCCGACATCTGGGTGGGCGACCCGAAGCGCGCCGACTTCCGGCAGATCACCGACTTCGCCGGCCCCGACGAGCTGCCCATGTGGTGGAACGGGACGATCTACTTCCTGAGCGACCAGGGCGGCACGGGCAACCTGTGGCGCATCGCGCCCGACGGCAGCGGCCGCACCCAGGTCACGCACTTCGACACCTGGGACGCGCGCTGGCCCGCCATGGGCGACGACGGCACCATCGTGTTCACCCTGGGCGGCGACCTGCAGCTGTGCGACGCGGCCACCGGCCGGGTGACCGCCGTGGCGGTGGACCTGCCCAGCGACCGCGTGCTGACCCGCAACCGCTACCGCGCCTCGAGCCGCGACCTGCAGGGCTTCGACCTGTCGCCCGACGGCGAGCGGCTGCTGGTCGAGGTGCGCGGCGAACTGTTCTCGGTGCCGGTCAAGGAGGGCGTGACCCTGCCCGTGACCCGCGGCACCGGCGCGCGCGAGCGCGCGGCGGCCTTCAGCCACGACGGCAAGCAGGTCCTCTACTGGTGCGACGCCACCGGCGAGGACGCCCTGCAGGCCAAGGACGCCTGGGGCCGCGGCGAGGCCTCGACCCTGCGCAAGCCCGGCAAGGGGCCCTGGCCGTTCGCGCCCGTGCCCTCGCCCGACGGCAAGTGGCTGGCCTGGACCGACAGCGAGTTCCGCCTGGTGGTCATGAAGGCCGAGGGCGGCGGCGAGCGCGAGGCCGACCGCGGCACGCGCGGCAACATCCGCCAGCTGACCTGGAGCCCCGACGGCCGCTGGCTGGCCTACGTGAAGGACCTGGCCACCGAGTACCCGTCCATCTTCATCTACGACACCCAGGACCAGGTCGCGCGCCAGGTGACGGGCAACTTCACCGCCGACCACAGCCCGGCGTGGGATCCGGACGGCCGCTACCTGTGGTTCGTGTCCAACCGCGCCACCAACCCGGTGCTGGGGCAGATCGACCTGCAGAACGTCGAGGTCAAGAACGAGCTGCTGTACGCGCTGCTGCTGCGCCCGGACGTCAAGAGCCCGCTGCTGCAGGACGCCGGCCTGCCGCCGGCGGCGGACGACGCGAAGAAGGACGACAAGAAGAGCGACCCGAAGGACGAGAAGAAGGACGAGAAGAAGGACGCCGACGAGGCCGCGCCCGTGGTGATCGACTTCGCCGGGCTGGGCGACCGCGTGGTGGAGATCCCGGTGGACCGCGGCAACCACTTCGGCCTGGCCGCCACCACGAGCCACGTGTTCTACCTGACCATGCCCCTGCAGGGCATGGCCGAGGGCCCGGACTTCTTCGAGGATGCGCCGCCGAGCGCCGTGCTCATGACCTGGAGCCTGGAGGACCGCGAGAGCGCCACCTTCGTCGCCGGCGTGGGCGCCTACGAGCTGGAGGCCAAGGCGGGCAAGGTCGCCATCATGACCCAGCCCGGGCAGATCTCGGTGGTGGCGGCGGCCGCGCCCCCGGGCGAGGCCATGGCCAAGGGCAAGGTGAAGCTGGACGACGCGGTGGTCGAGCTCGATCCGCGGGCCGAGTGGACGCAGATCTACTGGGAGGCCTGGCGCCAGATGCGCGACTTCTACTGGGATCCCGCCATGGCGGGCCTGGACTGGGACGCCATCGGCAAGCAGTACGCCACCCTGCTGGACCGCGTGGCCAGCCGTGCCGACCTGGGCGACCTGATCGGCCAGGTCTACGGCGAGGCCAACACCAGCCACAGCTACGTGTTCGGCGGCGACGCCGGCGTGCAGGTGCCGCGGGTGGCCACGGGCCTGTTGGGCGCCGACCTGGTGCGCGACGGCGACGGCTACCGGGTCGTGCGCATCCTGCGCGGCGACGCGGCCGACCGCGTGCGCTCGCCCCTGGCCGAGCCGGGCGTGGCCGTGGCCGAGGGCCAGGTCGTGCTGGCGGTCAACCGCCAGCCGGTCAAGGACGCCCCCAACCTGCACGCGCTGCTGGCCGGCCTGGCGGGCAAGCCCGTGCTGCTGGCGGTGGCCGACGACAAGGGCGGCAAGAACTGCCGCGACGTGCTGGTCACGCCCCTGGGCGACGAGGGCCAGCTGCGCTACGCCGACTGGGTGCGCCGCAACCGCGAGTACGTGGCCGAGAAGACCGGCGGGAAGATCGGCTACATCCACATCCCGGACATGGGCACCGCCGGCATGGTGGCGTTCAACAAGTGGTTCTATCCGCAGCTGGACAAGGAGGGCATGATCGTCGACGTGCGCTGGAACGGCGGCGGCTTCGTCAGCCAGATGCTGGTCGAGCGCCTGCGCCGCCCGGTGCTGGCCTTCGACCGCATGCGCAACGGCGAGTCGGCGACCTATCCCTACCGCACGCTGAACGGCCCGTTCGTGGTGCTGACCAACGAGAACGCCGGCAGCGACGGCGACATCTTCCCGCAGGCCATCCAGCTGGAGAAGCTGGCGCCGGTGATCGGCAAGCGCAGCTGGGGCGGCGTGATCGGCATCAACGCCATCCGTCCGCTGCAGGACGGCGGCCTGGTCACCCAGCCGGTGGCGGCCTGGTGGGACGGGATGAAGGGCTGGGGCGTGGAGAACCACGGCGTCGACCCGGACATCGTGGTGGACAACCTGCCCCAGGACCTGGCCCGCGGCGTCGACGCGCAGCTGGACCGCGGCATCGCCGAGGTGCTGAAGCTGCACGCGGCCGAGCCGCCGGTGAAGCCCGCCTACACGCCGGTGCCGCAGCGCACGCGCGAGGCGTACAAGGAGCGCGACGCGAAGTAGCGGCCGGTCAGGTCGATGCAAGCAGGAGCGCCCCCTCCCGACGGAGGGGGCGCTCGCGTCTGCCCGGGCGGGGCGGGGGCTAGCCGACGACGTTCAGCCGCCGCCGGATCTCGGCCTGTACCGCGTCCACGGGGGCGGTGCCGTCGATGCTGATGACCAGTTCCTTGCGGGCGAACAGCTCGAGCACGGGCCGCGTCTTGGTGTGGAAGTCCTCGAGCCGGGCGCGCACCGCCTCCTGGTTGTCGTCGGGGCGGGTGACCAGGGCGCCGCCGCACACGTCGCAGCGGTTCTCGACCTCGGGGCGGTGGTGGATGAGGTTGTAGTCGAGCCCGCACTGCTGGCACAGGCGCCGCGACAGCACGCGCGAGAGCACCACCTCGTCGGGCACCTCGATGTTGATGACCGCGTCGATGTCGTAGCTCTCCAGGAAGAACTCGGCCTGGGCGCGGTTGCGCGGGAAGCCGTCCAGGATGAAGCCGAAGTTCCAGTCGTGCTCGGCCAGCCGCTTGTGCACGATGTCCGCCACGATGTCGTCGGACACCAGCTGCCCCGTGGCCACGATGCGCTTGATGCGCGCGGCCAGCTTGGTGTGGTGCTGGATGTTCCAGCGGAAGATGTCGCCCACGCTGATGTGGATCAGGTCCAGCTTCTCGGCCAGCAGCTTGGCCTGGGTGCCCTTGCCGCAGCCCTGGACCCCCATGATCACGAACTTGTTCACGGCCGCCTCCTCGTCGGTACCGCCAAGGGATCGGCCGGAAACCCGGCCGGCTTGACCGCCGACCGCGCTACTGCAGCGCCGCCACCTTGTCGGTGATCTCCCGCAGCACCGGGGCGATGACCTCGCCGCCGCGCATGGCCGCCAGCCGGGTGGCGTTGTCCCGGAGGCCGGGCAGGATGCGCGCGCACTCGGCCGCCAGGCGCTCGCGCCCCTCGGGCGACAGGCCCTTGGCGGCGTCGGCCAGGTCGTCGTAGCTCGAGCTGATGGCCTCGAGGTCGGGCAGCGCCGCCTCGGCGGCCCCCGGCCCGGTGATGGTGCCCAGCACCCGCGTGGTGCGGGCGTTCAGGGTCTGCAGCAGGTCCATGGCGTTGATGCCGCCCCGCTCGAGGGGGCTGGTCTGGGGCTCGCCCCCGCCGCCGCAGCCGGCGGCGGCCACCATCAGGACAAGGGCGAGATTCAGGGTCAGGCGGCGCATGCGGGGCCTCCGGGCTGGTGGTGGCGCGAAACGGGTTCCGGGATCGCCCGGCCAGCTTACCCGACGGCGGGGCAAAGTGCGACTGCTGATCAGGGGTAGACCATTACACTTGACGCGTGCGGACGGCCCACTAATACTGATCCCGAGATCTTAGCCTGACGATTGTTGGATCCCGGGCCCTCCCCCCATGACCGGGATTCGTCTGAGGCCAGTCATCTCCCTGGCTGGTGAGACACAACTAATCGCCTCGCCATTGCAACAGTCTGGGTGTGACCTCAGTTCGGTCCGAGCCGGAAGGCAGGTCGAGTAGAGGATTTCATCGGTGCAAGACGCCTTTCAGCGGACCTGGGGAGAAAACGGACATGATCCAAGCACCGCCAAGGGTTTCGTCTGCTACGCAGGGTGCTTGCACGCACAATAGGTGCTTGTGGCGAATTCGTAGTCAATGGATCCCGCTTATCGCACTCGCTATTGCGGCGGTTGGTGGGTGCAGTACGGACCCATCCACTCCGCAACACCCGACCGATGTCTGTAGGTGGGAGTGGCGGCATCCGGTGCCCTTGGGGAGCTACCTGATCCGGATCGATATGAGAGACGAAAGCACCGGATTGGCTGTCGGGTCGGACGGGGCCATTGTCCGGACGACTGATGGTGGCCGAACATGGTCCCGAGTCGAGTCCGGAGTCGAAGGGACGATCTGGGACGTCACGTACTCGGAAAGCGGCACCGCAGTTGCCGTTGGCGTCGACGGCGTGATTCTTAGGTCGAGAGACGACGGACGGTCATGGGTTCCGCGGACCTCTCCCTCCGAGCAGGCATTGGCAGGTATAGCAAGTCCGCGCAGAAACACGTTTCTAGCCCTCGGGAACGGAGGCACGATCCTGCTGTCGGATGACGACGGAGTGACGTGGCGGAGTCTTGCCAGCGGGGTAAAGTGTTCGCTCGAGTACGCACGATTCTATTCCGAGGGAAGAGGAATCGCCGTCGGTGATTCTGGTACCATCTTGGTTTCGGACGACTTCGGAAGCACTTGGGCAATGGTCCCCGTCGAGACGTCCACTTGGCTCTACGGTGTGTCGTGCGTTGGAGACAGCGTCGCGTATGCCGTTGGCTGGAACGGCACTATTCTGAAATCCCGGGATCGAGGGATCACCTGGCGGCAGCTTGCAAGTCCGACCGGGCACATCCTCTACGCAGTTGACTTCGTCACTGAGGCCGATGGTCTCATTGTGGGAGGCTGGGGTGATGTGCTGAAGACGTCGGACGGTGGCGCAACCTGGGAGCAGGTATCGGTTGGAGCCAACAAGAACGTCGTATCGTTGTGCAGGTTCGGTGCTGGTCGCGCACTGATTGGTGCGGGCGGGGGAATCCTTGCAACATCCGATGGCGGACTGACCTGGTCAGAGGTCGTCTATTCCGGCAACGACATCCTGTGCGATGTTACTATGACTCGCGATTGCTGCGGAGTGGCTGTTGGTTCCGGCGGTATTGTATTGACGTCCGAAGACCGGGGCGTCTCGTGGAGTTCTCGAGGGAGCTTGACCGACGGCTACTTGTATAGGGTCTGTTCCGCAGGAAGCGAAGCTGTTGTCGCCGTCGGAGACGGAGGAAAGGCCTTCAGGTCGGGCGACGGAGGGCAGACTTGGCTCGAGTTGTTCTGTGATACTGATCGCAACCTGTACGGCGTGGCGTTCATTGATAGTCTGCGGGGCTGGGTCGTTGGCGCTGATGGCGTTGTGCGGAAGACGGAAGACGGCGGTGATAGTTGGCGCGTACAGGACGTAGATTCGTGGCGGAACATATTCGGTGTGGCATTCGCGACACCAGAGATTGGCCTCCTTTCAGGTGACCTTGGTGGAATCTATACCACCGCGGATGGCGGAGAGTCTTGGGTTCCCGCAGTCACTGGGACTATGGCACCTATAGAAAACGTCTGCATGAATAGTGTGACGGACGCTTGGGCAGTTGGCCGGGATGGACTCTGCCTCCACTCGGTCGATGCGGGGGTGAATTGGGTGCGAGTGGACATCGGCCAGGTCAATCCGTTGACCGATATCGCCTTTTTCGACGGGGCGACGGGGCTTGTCGTCGGCCTGGGAGGCGTCATAGTTCGGACGCAGGATGGAGGGAGGTCATGGGTGGCGGACGATTCGGGGACCAGTAATTCAATACTTGGAGTGACTCTTGATAGGGAAGGAGGAGCACTTGTCGTCGGAGAGCGGTTGACGGTAATGCAGTTCGTACAAGTTGTGTCATGTGAATAGCAAGATCCCGTATTGCGGAGGTATTTGTATGCGATCAAGAGGGGAAACCAGCCGGGTTGACAGTGCGTCCCTACAGTTGTGGTTCTGCCGGGTAGATTGCCGTGTTGGACTATCGCTGCGCCTCTTGAGTGCCCTAGCAGTCCTGTTGTG
>DAOPJF010000088.1:0-8650 GCA_035399525.1 Candidatus Krumholzibacteriia bacterium
GCAGCTCGCGCCCGATGGTGGGCAGCGCGACGCCGACGCCCGAGAACATGAACGGTCCGGCGAACTGCGAGATGGCCACGGTCCAGGTGACCGCGGCGCTGCGGTCGTGGTCGTGTGCGTGGTCCAGGGGCGGGCTCCCGGTTGCAGGGGGTGGAGGCAGCGTGGCTCGCCACGATACCTGCGGGGCGGGCGGGCGGCAAGAGGCCGGACTAGCGGGGGTCGAGCGCGCGGTCCACGCCGGCCAGCAGCTCGCCCAGCCGGTAGGGCTTGGCCAGGAAGGCCACGCGCCCGGCGGCCTGCAGCCGGGCCAGCTCGGGATCGGGCGCGTAGCCCGAGGCGAACACCAGCGGAAGCCCGGGCAGGAAGGACAGGATCTCGGCGGCGGCCTGCGGACCGCCGGCGCGGGGCATCACCACGTCCAGGATGGCCACGCCGATCTCGTCGCGGTGCCGGCGCGCCAGCTCGACGGCCTCGATGCCGTCGACGGCCGCGATGACCGTATAGCCCGCGCCCTGCAGCGCCCGCTTGGCCAGGGCGCGCACGTCCTCGTCGTCCTCGGCCAGCAGGATGGTGCCGGGTCGGGCGGCGACCGACGCCGCCGGGGCAGCGGGGGCCTTCGCCCGGTCATCGGTTGCCGCCGGTGCGTCGACGCGCGGCAGGCACACGGTGAACGTGGCGCCTTCGCCCGGCAGGCTCGTGACATCGATGCACCCGCGGTGACGCTGCACGATGCCGTAGACCATCGCCAGGCCCAGGCCCGTGCCCCGCCCGGGCCCCTTGGTGCTGAAGAAGGGCTCGAAGATGCGGGTGCGCGTCTCCTCGTCCATGCCGCAGCCGTGGTCGCTGACGCGCACGCACACGTAGGTGCCGGGGCCGGCCGCGGGGGCGCGCCGGTCGTCGGGTCCAATGACGACCTGGCCGGTCGCCACGTCGATGCGCCCCTGGCCGCGGCTCGCGTCGCGGGCGTTCACGCACAGGTTCATCAACACCTGCTCGAGCTGCCCCGCGTCGGCGGCCACCCAGCTGATGCCGGCGTCGGGCGTGAACACGAGATCCATGGTTCCGCCGATGATGCGCCGGAGCATGGTCAGGTGATCGTTCACCAGCCGGTTCAGGTCCACGGGCCGCGTCTCGATGGGCTGATGCCGGCTGAACGACAGCAGCTGGCGGGTGAGCCCGGCCGCGCGCTCGGCGCCCTGCTGCACGAGGTCGAGCTCCTTCAGCACCGGGTGCCCGGCCGGCAGGTCGTCGCGCGCGAGCACCAGCCCGCCCAGCACCGTCTGCAGGATGTTGTTGAAGTCGTGGGCGATGCCGCCGGCCAGCTGGCCCACCGCCTGCATCTTCTGGGCCTGCTGAAGCTGCTCTTCCAGGCCCTTGCGCACGGTGATGTCGCGGCCGACGCCGACGATGGACTCGATCCTCCCGTCGGGCCCGAGCACGGCCGAGCTCAGCCATGACACCCAGCGCCACCCGGCCTGGGTCAGCACGCGCTGCTCGTGGTAGGCGGTGTGGGGGGGCGCGGCCAGGCGCGCCAACGCCTCGGCGGTCGGGGCGCGGTCCTCCTCGTGCACCATCGGCATGAAGTCGCGGCCCAGCAGCTCGTCCTCGGACTTGCCGAAGGTGCGGCAGTAGCTGGGGCTCACGTACTGGAAGCGCCCCTGGGCATCGACCTTGGCGATCATGTCGCCCGCGTGCTCGACGATCAGGCGGTAGCGCGCGCGGCTCTCGGCCAGCTGTTCGAGATCCTGCAGGTGGGCCCGCAGCAGGATCGTGATCGCCGCGACGAACACCAGCAGCGCGACGCCCGAGACCTCGTCGGCCCAGGGCCGCGATGCGGCCACGAGGTCGGGCGAGGGCGCCATCTGCAGGGTCCAGACCTGGCCGAAGATGCGCACGGGCAATTGCACCTCGTGGGCCGACGCCAGTCGCGTACGGGCCGGATGCCGGTACTGCTCGGTCCCGGAGCCGTCCAGCAGCCGGATGCCGTACGAGTCGCGCAGCGACGCCTCGGGCAGGCAGGTGTCCACCAGCGTGTCGAGACGGAACACGCCGTTGACGAATCCGTCCGGGGTGCCGTCGGCGTGGGTGAGCGCGCGGTAGGTCGTGATGCCGCGGCCGCCCTGGAACAGCTCGATGACCGGGCCGAACACGAGGCCGTCGGTGTGGTCGGCCTGCTCGAATGCCGCGGCGATGGCCGGCGAATGAGCGCGCACGTTGCGGCCCAGGGCGCCCCGGTTGCCGTCCTCGGGCACGACGGTGACGATGACGCCGTCCTGGTCGATGAGGTTGATGGCCTGCAGGTCCGGGTACAGCGCGATGAGCCGGCCGGCCGCCGTCGCGAAGGGAATGCGCGCGGTCGCGCGTGCGCCCGAACCGCGCGCGAACTGCTCGAGGGCGGCGGACCGGGCGGCGACCCAGGCCTCGAGGCGCAGGCTCACCTGGGTGGCGGTGATCCGCGTGGCCTGGTCGATGATCCGGTTCTCATGGGAGTCGGCGCGCCACCACCAAAGCAGCGTGGCCACGGCGCCGAGCGCGGCGAAGAGCCACGGCAGCAGGCGCCGGAAACGGCGGGGCGTGGCGGTGAGACTGGGCACGGCTGGGACCTCAGGGTGACGCCGCACTGAATAGGACTGCTCGATTCAACCACGTCCCGGGTTCGTCCGCAATATTGACCTACGTCAAAACGCCTCGCCCAGGGACAGGTAGAACCCGGAATCCCCGTTGCCGAACCCGAAATCCATGCGGATGTTGACCTTCTCGGCGGGGTTGACCATCCAGCGCAGGCCCAGGCCGACCGTGGTCAGGCCGGCGGCGGTGGTCAGGCGGCCCGCAGAGGGGGCGACATCGCCCATGCCGGCGAACAGCACGCCGCCGAAGCGCTTCCACACCGGGCCGCTGCGCCACTCGACGCGGGCCAGGGCCAGGGCGGCGTCGCGGAAGCGGGCGCCCTGGTAGCCGCGCAGACCGCTCTGGCCGCCGAGGGTGGGCAGCTCGAAGAACGGCGCCGTGCCGTCGAGGCTGCGCAGCAGCACCTGGCCGGCCAGGGCCCCGCCCTCGCCCAGCGGATGGTAGGTGCGCAGGTCGATCGTGGCATCAGTGTAGGTGTAGTCGCCGCCCAGGCCGTCGCCGCTGAAGCCGACCGAGCCCTGAAGCCAGCGGCCCCGGCGCGGCGACCAGGTGTTGTCGCGGGTGTCCCAGGCCGCCAGCACGCCGGGCACCACCAGCACCGTCGACTCGGCGCCGGGCACGCCGCCCCCCAACGCGCCGCCCGAGCCCGTCGCCAGCACCTGGTGCTTCAGCGCGCGCAGGCCCAGGCCCAGGCGCAGCTCGCCCCAGGTCACGCGCTCGATCATCCCTTCGAACGAGAACTGTTCGGGCGTGTAGTCGTCCAGCGGGTCGGCCGGCGCGTCGCGACCGATGCCGTACCAGTCGTCGGGGAACTTCTGGTAGCCGGGCACCAGCGAGGCGTGCCAGCGGCCGCCGCCCCAGTTCAGGTCGGCGCCCAGGAAGGCCAGCACCTGGTTCTTCAGGGTGTAGATGACCACGGGGCTGAGCGTCGAGGGGCGCGCGCCCTCGCCGCGGTCCAGGTACAGGAACTTCAGGGCGAAGCCGCCGAACATCAGGCCGGTGTCGGGCGTGTAGCCCAGCACCGGCAGCACCACGGTGCCGCCGCGGCTCGAGTCGGCGGGCGCCGCCTCGGCCGCGAGTTCGGCCCGCGCCGCGACCCGCTCGCCGGCGTCCGGCGCCTGGGCGCGCACGCCGCCGGCGAGGCAGACCACGAGCATCATCAGGGCTGTGCGCGTCATGTTGCGTTTCCCCCGTCTAGATCCAGCGCCGCCGCCGGAAGAAGGTGAGCATGCCCACGCTGACGCCGCCGATGACGACCCAGAACAGCGCGTAGCTCCAGCGCCAGCCCAGCTCGGGCATGTACTGGAAGTTCATGCCGTAGATGCCGGCCACGAAGGTCAGCGGCACGAACAGGGTCGAGATGATGGTCAGCACCTTCATGACCTCGTTCAGGCGCTGGCCCACCGTCGACTGGTGGAAGTCGTGCATGCCGTCCAGCAGCTCGTTGTACGAGTCGATGGCCTCGGACGTCTGGATCGTGTGGTCCTGCAGGTCGGCCAGGAACAGCCGGTTCTCCTCGCCGAAGTGCTCCTGGTCCAGCCGCGTCAGCGTGGCCGTCATGTCGCGCATGGGGCGGATCGCCCGGCGCAGCAGGATCAGCTCGCGCTTGAGGTTGTGGATGGCCGTGAAGTGGTGGTTGGAGGGCTCGTCGAGCATCTCCTCCTCGAGGGCCTCGACCCGCTCGCCGAACTGCGACAGCGCCAGCAGGTGGCCGTCCACCACGGCATCCAGCAGCGCGTAGGCCAGGTACGACGAACCGCCGGTGCGCAGCCGGCCGCGGCCGCGCTCGAGGCGCTCGCGCACCGGGGCGAACACGTCGGGCTCGCGCTCCTGGAACGACAGCACGAAGTCCTCGCCCAGGATGATGCTGACCTGCTCGGTCTCGGCCCGCCCGCGCTCGCCGGCGAAGATCGACGAACGGCACACCAGGTACAAGTAGTCGTCGCGATCCTCGACCTTGGCGCGCTGCGTGGTCGACAGCACGTCCTCGAGGATGAGGGTGTCGATGCCGAACCGCCGGCCCAGGCGCGCCACCAGTTCGGTGTCGTGCAGGCCGAGCACGTCGACCCACAGCGTCTGCTGCGGGGCCGGGCCCGCGCCCTCGAGCACCGTCTCGAGGTCGATGTCCGCCAGGCCGTCCGGCCCGTAGACGTGGGCGCGCGCGGCCACGCGCTCGACCTTGCGGGCGCCGAGGTATTCGACCGTACCGGGCGAGCGCCCGATGCGGTCGCGGTGGACCGAGAACACGCGGGCCATGGGCATCCTTCCCGCCGGCCTGGGCCGGCTGGGGCCATTGTGGGCCGCGCGGCGCGGAGGGTCAACGCCGCAGGCGCGGGATCATCGTTCCCCGCCGGGGATCCTTCGGCTACAGTGGGATGGTCACCGGTCGCCACCCCGCGCCGAACCCGGAGGCCCCTCATGTTCGACCAACCGTCGCAGGCCGAGACCGGCCACCGCCAGCCGCCCCCGCATCCCGGACTGGGCCTGGTGCGCGCCACCGAGTCGGCCGCCCTGGCCGCGGGCCGCTGGATGGGCCTGGGCGATCGCCTGGCCGCCGACCAGGCGGCCCAGGACGCCATGGCCGAGGCCCTGAACCTGATGCCCATGCAGGGCCGCATCGTCAGCGGCGAGGAGCTGCGCCTGGGCGGCCACTCGCGCCTGGACAGCGGCGCCCCCGTGGGCAACGGCAAGGGCCCCGAGCTGGACGTCGAGGTCAACGCCATCGACGGCGCCAGCCTGGTGGCCGAAGGCCGGCCCGGCAGCATGTCGGTGGCCGCGTTCGCGGGGCCCGGCGCCATGTGGAAGCCCTCGCCCGCGGTCTACATGCAGAAGCTGGTGGTCGACCGGCGCGCCGCCGCCGCCCTGGGCCCCGAGGCGCTCGACGCGCCTCCGGGCTGGGTGCTGGCCCTGGTGGCGCGGCAGATGGGCAAGGAGATCCGCGACCTCGTCGTGTTCATCCTCGAGCGGCCGTACCACGAGAACCTCATCGACGAGGTGCGGCGGGCCGGCGCGCGCGTGTACCTGCGGCCGGCCGGCGACATCGCCGGGGCGATCCAGACCGCCGATCCCGCGGGCGGCCTGGACGTGATGATGGGCATCGGCGGCGCCTCGGAGGGGCTGCTGGCCGCCTGCGCGGTCAAGGCCCTGGGCGGCGGCATGCTGGGCCGCGTGCACGCCCGCGACGCGGACGAGCGCAAGGCCTTCGTCGAGGCGGGCGTCAAGGTCGACCGCGTGCTCGACTGCGGCGACATGGTCGCCGGCGACGACGTCTTCTTCACCGCCACGGGCGTGACCGACACCCCGCTGCTGCGGGGCGTGCGCTACCACGGCGACGTGGTCGAGACCCAGTCGCTGGTCCTGCGCATGGACACGGGCACGCGCCGGCTGATCACCACGGAGCACCGCCTGCGGTGAACATGAAGCCGGCAGCCGAAGGCCGGGCGGTCGCCGCCGGGCGGCGCGTGCTCGCGAGCACGGCCGACGTCGTGTTGCGCCCGGCGCGCATCCTGGCCACGGTCAGGCGGGCCGACGTGATGCCCGACCTGGTGGCCGGCCTGACGGTGGCCGTGCTGCTGTTGCCCCAGGCGGTGGCCTACGCCTCCATCGCCGAGCTGCCGGCCCAGATGGGCCTCTACGCCGCCATCGTCGCGGCCATCGCCGGCGCCCTGTGGGGATCGTCGGCGCACCTGCACACCGGCCCGACCAACGCGTCGTCGCTGCTGGTGCTGGCCACGCTGCTGACGGTGGCGCAGCCGGGCACGCCCGAGTTCATCACCGCCGCCGGGTTCCTGGCGGTGCTGGCCGGCGGCATCCGCCTGCTCATGGGCCTCTTGCGCATGGGCGTGCTGGTGAACTTCGTGTCCGACAGCGTGGTGACCGGGTTCATGGGCGGCGCCGGCGTGCTGATCTTCGCCAACCAGATGCGCCACCTGCTGCGGCTGGACATGCACAGCAGCCCCGAGCTGGTGCGCACGGTGCAGGACATCGCCGCGCACCTCGGCTCGATGCACCTGCTGAGCCTCGCGATGGGCGTGGGCACGATGGTGGTGCTGGGGCTCATCCGCGCGCTGCGCCCGCGCTGGCCGGCGGCGCTCATCGCCATGGTCGCCGCCAGCGCGGCGACGGCCGGCCTCAGGCTCGAGGAGCACGGCCTGGTGGTGCTGGGCACGCTGCCCCGCTCGCTGCCGCCGGTGTCGCTGCTGCCGCTGGCGTCGGGCGACCTGCTGTTCCAGATGGCGGCCGGCGCCCTGGCCATCGCCGCCATCGGCCTGGTCGAGGCCACCTCGAGCGCGCGCGCCGTGGCCACGCGCAGCGGCCAGCGGCTGGACACGAACCAGGAGTTCGTGGGCCAGGGCGCGGCGAACATCCTGGCCGGATTCCTGAGCGGCTACCCCGTCAGCGGCTCGCCCACGCGCACCCTGCTGAACTACGACGCGGGGGCGCGCACGCCGCTGGCCGCCGTGTTCTCGGGCCTGTGGGTGCTGGCGGCCATGCTGGTGTTCGCGCCGCTGGCGCGCTACCTGCCGCGCGCGGCGCTGGCGGGCGTGGTGCTGGTCACGGCCTGGGGCATGATCGACCGCAAGGAGATGCGGCGCATCCTGCGCACCAGCCGCGGCGACAGCTCGATCATGATCGCCACCATGCTGGGCACGCTCATCTTGCCGCTCGAGACCGCCGTGCTCGGCGGCATGCTGGTCAGCTTCGGGCGGTTCCTGATCAAGACCTCGACGCCCGGCGTCTACCCGGTGGTGCCGGACGAGAACTTCCGCCACTTCCTGCGCGCCGAGGGCCGCGTGGTGTGCCCGCAGCTGGGCGTGATGAAGATCGAGGGCTCGCTGTACTTCGGCGCGGTCAACCACATCGAGGAGGCGATCTACGCCAACCAGGAGGCCAACCCGCGCCAGATGTTCCTGCTGCTGAAGATGCACATGGTCGACCACTGCGACGTCAGCGGCATCCACATGCTCGAGGCGGTCGTGCGCGCCTACCGGCGACGCGGCGGCGACGTGTTCCTGGACGGGGTGCGCCCCGCCGTGCGGCACATGATGCACCTGGCGGGCTTCGACGCCGTGATCGGCGCCGACAACATCCTGGACCAGGAGGACACCATCGGCCACCTGTTCCACCGCAAGCTGCACCCCGGCATCTGCATCTACGAGTGCAAGGAGCGCGTCTTCGCCGAGTGCCAGGCCCTGCCCAAGGACTCGCACGCCGCGGCGCTGCCCGACTCGACCGAGATCCCCGAGCACGAGATCGACTACCTGTCCCCCAGCACCCTGCGGCTGCTGATGGCCGACCCGGACACCGACATCGTCCTGGTCGACGTGGGCGAGCCCGGCGAGTACCGCAACTGGCACATCGCCGGCGCCAAGTCCATTCCCCTGCGCCAGCTCACCGCGCGTGCGGCCGAGCTCGACCGCGAGACGTCGGTCTGCTTCGTCAGCCGCCTGGGGCGGCGGGCGGCGCTGGCGACGGTCATCATGCAGGACTTCGGGCACCAGCGGGTGTTCGTGCTCAAGGGCGGGATGCTCGCCTGGGAGGCGGCGGGGTATCCTATCGCCGTGGAGTGAGGCACAGCAGACAGGCGGCCGCCGGGCTTAGCGCGTTGCGATGCACCCGGCGGCCGCCTGTCTGCTGTGCCTGTCCCCACGGCGACAGGAAGCCCCGCAGCCTCGGCAAACCAGAGGGCCCTCAGACGTGCACGGCTGGGTGGGATGGGGAGACAGACGGAAGCGCCGGGGTGCATCGCATAGCGCTAAGCCCCGGCGCTTTCGTCTGTCTCCCCATCCCGCCCGGCTACGGATGGAAGAGGAACGCCGCCCGGATGAAGAAGCCCGAGAGGTCGACGTCGCCCAGGGAGACCTGGTCGGCGAAGCCCAGGGGGACGTCGGTGATCTTCGCGACCCGGTAGCCCGCGTGGCCCTGGAACGAGATCGTCCGGGTGCCCTCGAAGTCCAGCACCAGGTAGGCGCCCGCCGCGGCCGCCTACCTGGTGCTGGACTTCGAGGGCACCCGGACGATC
>DAOPJF010000089.1:0-8650 GCA_035399525.1 Candidatus Krumholzibacteriia bacterium
GCCGCCGGGCGCGAGGTGGTGCATGATCAGGCCGCCCGAGACCAGGCCCACGCACGTGGCCACGTAGATGGCCCGGTTGCGGAAGGCGAACCAACGGCCGCGGTTGGCGGGATCGACCACGTCGCCGTACCACGACGCCCAGGCCGTGCCCGCGGCCTGGCCCGCCATCTGGTAGATGCACACCGCGGCGATCAGCAGCGGCAGGCGCAGGCGCCCGGTGGCCAGCAGCATCGACAGCGACGCCAGCACGATCACCTGTACGGCCACCCCCGCGACGGCCAGGGGACGGCGGCGGGGCCTGAGCCCCAGCAGGCCCAGGGTGCCCAGCGGACCCAGGGCGCCCAGGGCCAGGGGCAGCGCCACCAGCAGGCCCAGCTGCACCGCCGCCGCGCCCAGGTAGACGCCCACGGCGATGAAGTAGCTTTCGGCCAGGCCCACCATCAAGGCCCACGCGCAGCCCTCGGCGACCGAGAGGCGCAGCGAACGGCGCAGGGCGACGGGATCGAGGGTCGCGGGCATGGGCCTCCGGGCAGCGGCGGTGGAGGGTCGGGGACGGCGTCCACAGGATGCGCTCCGCGCGGCCTGCGGGCAAGCCCGAACGCCCACCCCCTTGCGGGCGGGGCCATCCCTTCCGTTCATGATGCTAGGACGATCCCCATGGCCCGAGGAGGACACCATGACCCGGCGCCTGCTGATGACGATTCCCGTGCTGCTGGTCGCGGCCCTGGCCGCGTTCGCCGCCGACACGCCGCAACCGGCCGCCAAGGCCAAGGACGCGCCCATGACCTACAACGAGCTGAACCAGGCCGAGAAGCAGGTCATCCTGCAGAAGGGCACCGAGCGGCCGTTCACCGGCGAGTACGAGGACCACTGGGAGGCCGGCACCTACATCTGCAAGCGGTGCAACGCGCCCCTGTACCGGTCGAAGGACAAGTTCAACGCCGGCTGCGGCTGGCCCAGCTTCGACGACGAGATCCCCGGCGCCGTGCGCCGCACCGTCGACGCGGACGGCAGCCGCACCGAGATCACCTGCGCCCACTGCGGCGGCCACCTGGGCCACGTGTTCCTGAACGAGGGCTTCACGCGCAAGAACACGCGGCACTGCGTGAACTCGATCTCGATCGTGTTCGTCGCCGACGGCCAGGAGCTGCCGGCGGTGATCACGCCGGCGAAGTAGGCCGCGCGAGGGCGGCGGTCCGGCCTGCGGATCAGTCGCCGGCTGATCCGCGGTCGAACGCGACGATCGCGTCCACGAACCTGCCGAATCCCGCGAGGTCCAGGCGCACCTCCTGGCGGCAGTGCGTGCCGACGAAGGCCGTGGCCAGCGTCACTTTCGCTTCGGGCAGTGCCGCACGCTCTGGCAGGTCCGGTTTGACGCCCTGCAAGGTGTTCAGGACTCCGGACAGCATCCTTCCCAGGTCGCCGGTCATGACCACCTGGCAGCCCGGACCCGCTTCGGCAGCGGCCCGCTCGAGAGCGGGGTGGACCGTGCAGCCCGCCCGACCGGCCTGCTCCACCATGCGGGCGATGACGGCCGCATCGCGGCACCACGCCAGGTACACGAAGCCGTCGCGTACGGCCCAGCGCACGCCCGGCAGCCAAGCCTGCGCCAGGGATGCCACCAATTGGGGATCGACCGCAACCAGGCTCGAGTCCTCGGCCACCAGGGCTGCGAAGAGGTGTTCAGGATCGTAGTCGTAGTCGAGTCCCGAGACGAAAACCCCCTCGATGGTCTCGTCGTCGACAGGAACCGCCGTGACGTACGGAGTCGCGGCGGCCGCGAAGGCGTGGACATAGACCACCGCCAGGGCGAACGCCTTCGGGTCGGGCACCTTCGTCACGGTCACCGTCACCAGGGCCCCATCGACGATCACTTGGGCGGTCGCAGCCGCGGCCATGGCCTGCGCGGCGCCCGAGAACATCGCGTCCAGCATCTGCCGGACATCGTCATTGGCCCTGAAGTGCGGCGCAAGCAGTGCCCGATAATATGTGCTGTACAGTCGCCAGTAGCCCGGCAGGTCCACGGCCCAGGCCCCGACCAAGGCCGCATCGGCCGGCAGCGCGCGGCTGAGCTCCAGGGCTGCCGCCAGGTCCGGCTGACCGGGGGCTTCCAGGTCGCTTCCCGGCAGCACCTTCAGC
This sequence comes from Candidatus Krumholzibacteriia bacterium, assembly GCA_035399525.1. Classification (GTDB taxonomy): domain Bacteria; phylum Krumholzibacteriota; class Krumholzibacteriia; order LZORAL124-64-63; family LZORAL124-64-63; genus JACZKN01. Next base: position 2,140 of record DAOPJF010000089.1, read on the forward strand.
ACCTGGCGCAGCACGACGTCCGGGCCCTCGACGGTCAGGGCGACCGAAGCCACGTCGCCCGACGGCAGGCTCGTCCTCAACAAGTCGAACAGGGCCCGACGCTCGACCTGGCCCGGCAATCCCGCAGCAGACGTATCGGCAAGGGCCTGGACCTGGTCGAGCATGGTCAGAATGGGCTCGACGCGGACCCATAGGCGTTGCATGTCTACGGCCACGGACACGGTGCCGACCGGCAATTCGGCCAGCAGCCGGTTGCCCCCACCGACGGCGACCCAGTCCGCGTCGTCCGACAGCACGACGTACCCGTCCGCGACGTCCGCGCCGGCGAAACCTCGCATGGCCGCCAGCATGCTCCAGTCACGATCGCTGTCGAGCACAGGCAGGGCGAGCCAGCGCCGTGCCGATATCCCGGCGAAGATGTCCGGCAACCGGACACCGAGCACACAGGGCCGGCGTCGGTCGATGGCTTGCCGCCAAGGGTCGGGAACCTGATCCAGCAACGATGCGACCTCCGGCCACGGCGACTCCCCGTCGTCCTTCAGCTTACCAACCTGGGCGACGATCGCCGACCAGTCGGCTTCCAGCCGCTCGCGGTCCGCAACCACCGCCAGCACGTCCAGGTCGTTCGGCAAGCGGTCCGCCAGGGCGACGGGAAGTTCCGGCGCCGCGGCCATGACGAGGCCGGGAACCGTCAACAGCAGCAGCAGGGCGGAAAGCGCAGCCTTCTTGAGGGGAAGGTGCATATCGGCCTCCTGGAAGAGCAGTAGAGCATGGATGATCAATGGACCTGGGTATCGACGGATCGGAATGGCAGGAGCCTACACCAGGGCCGCCAACATCGGCAACAAGCCAATCCTCCCGGCCCCATCCCCGCCGTTGCCCCGGCCCCCCGCCGCTGGTACCCTGCGCCGAGAGCCGCTGGCAAGCGCCCCCGCCCGAAAGGACGTCCGCCGTGCATGCGCCCCTGATCGCCCCGGACAACCACTGGTTCATCTGGACGGTGCTGCTGGGCGCCGCGGCCTTCGGCTACTGGGCCGAGGGCACGCGCCTGGGCCGCCGCGTGTCGGGCTGCGTCATCACCATGGGGGTGACGTTCCTGCTGTCGAACCTGGGCGTGATCCCGGCCACCGGCGACGTGCCGGCCTACGACGTGGTGTGGGGCCGGCTGGTGCCGCTGGCGGTGCCGCTGCTGCTGCTGCGGGCCGACCTCAGGCGCATCCTGCGCGAGGCGGGCTTGACCCTGGTGGCCTACGTGATCGGCGCGGTCGGCACGGTGGTCGGCACCCTGGTCGCGTTCAAGGTGGTGCCCCTGGGCGAGGCGGGCTGGCAGCTGGCGGCCATCTTCTCGGCCACCTACATCGGCGGCTCGATGAACTACGCCGCCGCCGCCGAGGCCGTGGGCCTGCGCTCGGGCGACCTGCTGTCGGCGGGCGTGGCGGCGGACAACCTGGTCATGGCCCTGTACTTCCTGTTGCTGTTCACGCTGCCGGAGATCGCGCGGCTGCGCCGGGCCTACCCCGACCACCAGCATGCGGGCACCGCGACGGGCGGCGGCTTCGAGGCCCACAGCGCGTTCCCCGCGCCGGGCCGCCTGGCCGCGGCCGTCGCGCTGGCCTTCGGGCTCTGCGCCGCGGGCTACGCCGTCGCCGACCTGCTGCACTGGAAGGGCGGCGGCATCCTGGTGCTGACCGCGCTGACGGTGACCCTGGCCACGGCCCTGCCGCGGAAGATGGCCCTGCTCGAGGGTGCGGACACCGCCGGCGCGTTCCTGATGCAGATCTTCTTCGCGGTCATCGGCGCGAGCGCCAACGTGATGGTCGTGATGAAGGTCGGCCCGCTGCTGTTCGTGTTCGCGGCGCTGATCCTGCTGGTGCACCTGGCCATCCTGCTGGGCGCGGGCAAGCTGCTGAAGCTGGACCTGGCCGAGCTGGTCATCGCCTCGAACGCCAACATGGGCGGCCCCACCACGGCGGCGGCCATGGCCTCGGCGCGGCGCTGGGGATCGCTGGTGATGCCGGCCATCCTCTGCGGCACGCTGGGCTACGCCGTGGCCACCTTCATCGGGGTGGGGCTGGGCCGCTTCCTGCAGTAGGGGCGGCGGCCGGGCTGGCGGCGGGCTATCCTGTAGGGCCGTCGATCGTACCGTGTGAGTTGCGCCGGGAGCCGCCATGTCCGAGCCCATCCTCAGCCTCGAGGCGGTGACGCTGACCTACCGCGCCGCCGATCATCCCGACCGCACCGTGCTGCGCGAGGTGTCGCTGGACGTCGCGCCGGGCGAGGCCGTCGCGCTGGTGGGCCGCAGCGGCAGCGGCAAGTCGAGCCTGCTGCACCTGGCCGCCGGCATCGCGGTGCCGACGGCCGGCCGCGTGCGCCTGGCGGGCCACGACCTGGGCACCGCGAGCGAGCGCGAGCGCACCCTGCGCCGCCGCGAGGCCGTGGGCCTGGTCTTCCAGTTCTTCCACCTGCTGCCCCACCTGAGCGTCGCCGAAAACGTGGCGCTGCCCGGCTGGATCGGCGGCCTCGCCTCCGGCGAGGTGAACGCCCGCGCGCTGGACCTGCTGCAGCAGGTCGGCCTGGGCGACCGCGCGCACGATCCGGTGGGCCGCCTGTCGGGCGGCGAGATGCAGCGCGTGGCCCTGTGCCGCGCCCTGCTGCGCCGGCCGCCGCTGGTGCTGGCCGACGAGCCCACAGGCAGCCTGGACGACCGCACCGGCCGCGAGGTCATGGACCTGCTGCTGCGGCTGACCCGCACCGAGGGCGGCGCGCTGCTGTACGTGACCCACTCGCGCGAGCTGGCGGCCGCCGCGGACCGCACCCTGCGCCTGGTGGACGGGCGCATGGTCGCGGAGCCGGCGGCATGATCGGCTACCTGCTGCGCTCGCTGCGCCGGCAGCTGCAGGGGTCGCGCACGCTGTTCGCGCTGACGGTCGCGGGCGTGGCCCTGGGCGTGGCCTCGGTGGTGGCCATCCAGACCCTGAACCGCGGCGCGCTCGAGGCCTTCGACGGCAGCATGCGCGCGGTCAGCGGGCAGGCCGACCTGACGGTCACCGGCACCATCCCCACCCTGGACGAGACGAAGCTGGTGACGGTGCTGGCCGACCCGGACGTGCGCGCCGCCTGGCCGCTGGTGCGGCTCGACGCCGCGGTCGCCGGGCGCGAGGGCCTCTACCTGGACATCGTGGGCTTCGACGTGTTCGCGCCGGTGCGGTATCCCCTGGGCTCGGGCCCGGCCGACACGACGGGCGCCGACCCGGGCCGGCTGCTGCGCGCCGCGCTGACCACGCCCGGCTGGGTGGCGCTGACGCCCGAGTTCGCGGCCGAGCAGGGGTGGTCCGTGGGCGACACGCTCACCGTCAGCAGCGGCAGCCGGCTGGCGCACCTGGTCGTCGGCGCGCTGGTGGACTTCAAGGCCTACGAGCCCCTGGCGCCGCGCCGCCTGGCGGTCATGGACATCGCCTGGGCGCAGGCGCTGCTGGGGCGGCCCGGCCGCGTGCACCAGGTCGACGTGGTGCTGCGCGAGGGCGCCGATCCCGTTGCCGTGGCTGCGCGGCTGGGCGCGGCCCTGGGCCCGGGCCTGAGGGTGCAGACGCCCGAGCAGCGGCAGGAGGACGCTTCGGGCCTGCTGGCCGCCTTCCGCCTGAACCTGACAGCGCTCTCCCTGATCAGCGTGTTCGTGGGCCTGTTCCTGGTGCTGACGGCGGTGCAGGCGGCGCTGGTGCGCCGGCGCACCGAGTTCGGCGTGCTGCGCTCGCTGGGCGCCACGCCGCGCCAGGTGCTGGGGCTGATCGTGGCCGAGGCCGCGCTGGTGGGCCTGGTGGGCGTGGCGCTGGGCGTGCCCCTGGGCTGGCTGGCGGCGCTGCGCAACCTCGACTCGGTCAGCGGCACGTTGACCAGCATCTACGTGATGGAGGGCATCGAACACCTGACCCTGCCCCTGCGCGTGGTCCTGCTGGCGGTGGGCGTCGGCGTGGCGGGCGCGGTCATCGGCGCCGTGGGCCCGGCGCTGGACATGGCGCGGCGCGACACGGGCCTGCTGCTGGCGCCGCTGAACCTGCACCGCGCGACCGGGCGCGTCGCCGGACGCCTGGCCGCGGGCTCGGTGCTGGTGGCGCTGGCCGCGACGGCCTGGTTCCTGCCCTGGGGCCGGCACCTGCGGGCGGGCGGCTTCCTCTACGGCTTCATCATGATGGTGTGCCTGCCCCTGGTGGTGCCCCTGGTGGTGCGCACGGTGACCCGGCCGCTGCGGCCGCGGGGCATCGGCGCGGCGCTGGCTCTGCGCAACCTGGCGGCGCGCCTGCAGACCACCAGCCTGGCTGTCGCGGCGCTGGCGGTGACCGCCAGCATGCTGGTGGGCATCACGCTGCTGATCGGCAGCTTCCGCGCCACGCTGGTGACCTGGCTGGACACCACCATCCGCGCCGACGTGTACGTGTCGACGCCCAGCTGGGTACGCGCGGGCAACGACGCGTTCCTGGACCGCCCGCTGCTGGATACGCTGGGCGCGCGGACCGACGTGCGCGCGGTCGAGGAGCAGCGCCGGCTGCGGGTGCGCACCGCCGACGGGCAGCACCTGGTGTGGCTGAGCGGCATCCGCATCGACGGGCCGGCGGGCGAGGTGCTGGCCGACCGCCTGCCCCTGGCGGGCGGCGACGCGGCCACGGTGGCCGCGGGACTCGACCGGGGCGGCGTGCTGATCGGCGAGCCGCTGGCGCGCAAGGGCGGCTACGCCGCCGGCGACACGCTGGTGCTGGCGGGCCCCGAAGGTCCGGTGGCGCTGCCGGTGGTGGGTGTGGCCTACGACTACACCAGCGAGGGCGGCACCGCCTTCGTGCTCATGGACCGCCTGGTGGCGGCCTTCGGACCGACCGCGCCCAACAACGCGGCGCTGTTCCTCGAGCCGGGCATCGACGCCGAGGCCGTCGTCGCCGACCTGCAGCAGCGGTATGCCGGCCGGCCGCTGGTCTTCCGCAGCAACGCCACCCTGCGGGCCGAGGTCATGGCCATCTTCGACCAGACCTTCGCCGTCACGCGCACGCTGCAGGCCATGGCCATGCTGATCGCGGTGGCGGGCGTGTCGCTGACGCTGCTGATCCAGGCGCGCGAGCGCGCCGGCGAGCTGGCCATGCTGCGCGCCCTGGGCGCCACGCGACGGCAGGTGTTCACGCTGTTCGTCGGCGAGGGCGCGGCCATGGGCGCGCTCGGGCTGATGATGGGAATGGGCGGCGGCATCGGCCTGGCGGCGCTGCTGATCCTGGTGATCAACCGCGCGTGGTTCGGCTGGACCATCCAGCCCCACTGGCCGGGCGCGGCGCTGGCCGGCCAGGCGGCGCTGGTCATGCTGGCCTCGGCGGCGGCGGCGGTCTACCCCGCGCTGCGCGCCGGCCTGAGCGACGCGGGCCGGCTGACCCGCGACGACCTGTAGGAGGGGACGATGCGCGTGCGCCTGATGATCGCCCTGCTGCTGGCGGCCGCCGGCGCCATCGCCGCCGCAGAACCTGGCTGGCGCGCCGCCGGGCCCGGCTACGCGTGGTCGTTCCCCCGCGACCATTACGCCCACCCCGACTACAAGACCGAGTGGTGGTACGTGACCGGGCACCTGGCGCCCGACGACGATCCGGATGCCGAGCCGCTGGCCTTCCAGCAGACCTTCTTCCGCATCGGCCTGGACCGGGACGCGCCCGCCGACACGGCGTCGCGGTGGGCGGCCCGCGACCTGGTGATGGCGCACGCGGCGGTGGGCGATCCGGCCCGCAAGAGGCACGTGTTCAGCGAGGTGCTGTGGCGCGCGGCGCCGCTGCTGGGCGGCTTCGGCGCGCCCGGCGACACGACCTTGGCCTGGGCCCTGGCCCCCGCTGGCACGCCGGGCCGCTGGTCGTGCGACCTGGTGGACGGCGCGCTGCGCCTGCGCGCCCGCGACGACGCGAAGGGCCTGCGCTACGACCTGGCGGCCACGTTCGCCGCGCCGCTGGCCTTCCACGGCGACGGCGGCTTCAGCCCCAAGACCGCCGACGGTTCCTCGGGCAGCCTCTACGTGAGCGCGCCGCGGCTCGTGGTCACGGGCCGGGTGTGGCGCGACGGCGTGCCGGTGCGCGTGCACGGCCAGGCGTGGCTGGACCAGGAGATCTTCACCTCGACCCTCGCCGCGCGGCAGACGGGCTGGGACTGGCTCAGCCTGCAGCTGGACGACGGGCGCAGCCTCATGCTGTACCGCCTGCGCCGCCCCGACGGCGCCGTCGACTTCGCCCTGGGCACGCTGGTGGGCACCGACGGCACGGCACAGCGCCTGCCCGCCGACGCCTGGACCTGGACGCCCGGCCGCACCTGGACCAGCGGGGCCACCGGCTCGACCTACCCCGTCGCCTGGCGGCTGGCGGTGCCCGGCGCAGGCCTGGACCTGGTGCTCGAGGCCGTGATGCCCGACCAGGAGAACGTCTCGGCGCGCACGGGCGTGCACTACTGGGAGGGCGCGGTGCGCGTGCGCGACGCCGAGGGCGGGGCCGCGCGCGGGCGG
>DAOPJF010000090.1:0-8537 GCA_035399525.1 Candidatus Krumholzibacteriia bacterium
CCAGGTGCTCAGCTTCGACCGGCCGGCGTACGAGCGCAGCTGGCCTTCGTGGAGGCGGGCCAGCACCGAGGTCCACACGGTCTTGACCTCGTCGTCGTCATGCACGTAACGTCTGACCACGGAGTGGATCAGGGCCGTGTAGCGCTCGATGAAGGCATGCCAGTCGCGCTCCGAGCCGGCCAGCACGCGGGCCACCAGGGCCAGGTCCTCGCCGTAGCGCTCGTCGCTGCCCATCGCGTCCCTCCCCCGTGGCCGCGCCCCGGCCCGCGGGTGCCGATGCCGTGTTCCCAGGTGCACCGATCCGCAGTTCGCCCATGGCGGGCCCGGATCCCCTTCGAGGTTTGTAATGTTCCGGGCCGTTCGTGGCAAGCAGTGGTTGATGATCGCCGGCGCCTGCGCGCTGCTGTTTCTCGCGGCAGGATGCGGCGCCGACCGTCGCGAGCCCCTGCTGCCCGACCAGTCCGCGGCGGCGCTGGCCCTGCTCGACGCCCCGCGCGACACCGTCGCCTTCGACCGCTGGGTCGCGACAGGCAGCGCCGAGCGCCTGCTGGACCTGCGCAGCGACCTGCTGGATGCGGTCTACGCGCCGGCCTCCGTCGACACGGCCCTGCAGCGCCGCCGCGTGGCGGCCCTGGCGCTGGTGGACGGCGCCCTGGCCCGCGTGTGCGGCCTGCCCGTGTACCGGCGCGAGACGGCCGCGCTGGCGGCGTTGCCGCCCGACAGCGCCGCCGCCGCCCGGCAGCGCATCCGGCGCCTGCAGGAGATCTTCGCCGACCCCGACCTGGACATGCCCACCAAGCTCGCACGCATCGGCGCGCTGCAGGCGATGCTCGAGGCGGCCGACCACTGGGACGCCGCCGCCGACGGCCTGTATGCCATGGCGCCGCTGCAGCAGGACCGCGGCGACGGCGTGTCGTGGGCGTCGCTGCACCGCCGCGGCCTGGCCCTGGCCCGCGCACATGACCTGCTGCCTGCGACCTGCCGCGCGTGGGGCCAACTGATGATGGCCAACATGCAGCGCGGCTGGACGCCGGCCGAGCGCGACACCCTGCGGCAGCTGCAGGACCGGGCCCGCGCCGCGCGGCTGGCGCGCACCTCGTCCTACCTGCTGACGCTGCAGGGCTACGATGCGTTCAACCAGGGGCGCTACGCCACGGCGCGCGCCCTGTTCGAGGACGGCATCGCCGTGTGCCGCGACCTGGGCGATCCGGCCCAGGCCCTGGCGACGATGGACATGCTGCTGCGCATGTACGGCCTGTTCGAGTGCTGGGACCAGGTCGACCAGCTGCTGGTGCGCGCACGCGCCATGCAGCAGGAACGCGCCGCGCGTCCCAGCGCCTACGTCGGCGGCATCCTGTCGGACGTGCGCCACCGCAGCCTCGCCGCCCGCAGCCTTGCGGCCCATGGTCGCCTGGACGAGGCCCACGTCGCCTTCGCCGACGCCTTCGCCCTCGCGTCACGCCTTCCGTACGCCGAGACCGAGTACCTGGGACAGCAGTGGTTCACGGCGCTGATGGACGCGGACCGTCCCGACCTGGCGGCCGAGGCCATCGCGACCGTCGGCCGCGAAGCCGAACCGCACCCGGGCGGCCCCATCGGCCTGCGCCTGCCGCTATGGCGGGCCTGGCTGGCGTGGCGCGGCGGCGATCCGGTCCTGGCGGCGGCCCAGCTCGACTCGTTCGCGGCGCGCGCGGACGCCAGCAACCCGGTCCTGCTGGGCAATCTCCCCCTGCGGCAGGCGGCGCTGCAGGCCCGCGTGCTGGCGGTCGACGATGCGGCTGCGGCGGACCGGGCCCTGGCCCAGGGCTGGAACGACCTGCTCATGCGCCTGCGGCGCCACGAGGCGAGCCCCGAGGCCTACCTCGACCTGGCGCGCAACGGCCAGCTGCGGAGCGCGGCGCACGACATCCTGGGCAGGGACGCGGACGTGGGCTACGGGCTGGAACTGCTGTGGCGCCGCACCTTCCTGGTCCGCTGGCCGGCGCCGCCGGCGCCCGCGGCCGACGGACGGCTCGCCGAGGCCGCGCGCAGCCTGGCGGCCGCCGCCTGCGGCGAGCTCGGCGATCGGGACGCCATCCACTGCCTGTACCGGGTCGAGCGCGACCGGGTCGTGTGCTGGACCGCCGACGGCGGCAGCGTGTCGCGCCGCGTGCTGGACGTCACGCCGCAGGAACTGCAGGCCGAGGTCGCCGACGTGCTCGATCAGCTGTCCCGCGATCCCGGCGATGCCGATGCGCCGCTGCCGGGCGACCTGGCCGACGCGCTGGCGGCGCTGGCCCGTCGGCTGCTTCCGGCGCGCGTGCTCGAGCCGGACCGGCGCCCTCGCGCCCTGTACGTGTCGGGCGACGCGACGCTGGCCCAGGTCCCGTTCTCGCCCCTGAACCTCGACCAGGGCGGCGGCTACCTGCCGCTGGTGGCGGCCATGGACGTGGCCTGGCTGCGCGGCGGACCGATGCCGGCGGCCGGCGACCGGGCCGGTCGCGCGACCGGAAGCCTCGTCGTGGCCGATCCCACGTTGGATGCCTCGACGCGCCGACGCTTCTCGCTGCCGGCGGGCCTGCCCGGCGCGACGGCCGAGATGGCGGCGCTCAGCGGCCGGCTTCCCGAGGCGCGCGTGTTGTCGGGAGACCGGGCGACGCGGCCGCAGGTGGTGGCATCCTGGGAGGACGCGGACGTCTTCTACTTCGTCGGCCACGCGGTGCGCGAGGCCGAGGTGCCGTTCTCGGCCTGGCTGCCCCTGGCCGCCGCCGACTCGGCCGACGTGTACCCGGGCCTGGACTTGGCCGACGTGCTGTCGGCGCACCTGGACCGTTGCCGCCTGGTGGTGCTCTCGGGCTGCGCCACCGGGGCGCCCTACGTGGATGGACTGAGCGCCACGCCGAGCCTGGGCGACGCCTTCCTGGATGCGGGCGCCGGCGCCGTCATCCAGACCTTCTGGCGCGTGCGCGACGAGGGCGCCGTGCTCGAACCCGAGCGGATCCTGGCCGCGTGGCAGGAGGGCGGCCTGGACCTGCCGGCGGCGGTGTCGGCCGAGCGGCGGCGGGCCCTGCAGGGGCCGCGAGGCGTGCGCCATCCCTTCGGCTGGGCGGCCTGGACCCTCAAGTCGGCGTGGCTGCCGCCGGCCTGCGGGGCGACCCCCTGAGGACCGGCGACATTCCCCGTTGCCGACTGGCAACCTGCCGCTATCATTTCGCTTACCCCGGCTCGCCCCCTTGCCCGGAAGGACCCTCGAACGTGAACCCACGCCCGCTGCTCCTGCCGGCGGCCGCCTTGGCCGCCCTGGTGTTGCTGCCTGCTGCGACCCCGGCCCAGAACACCGTCGCCCAGGACACCCTCGACGTGGTGGCCACCTGGGCGCCCCTCGACCCGGCGAACCTGCCCCAGTCGCGCACCGTCGTCGACGGCGAGACCCTGCGCCGGCGCGGCGCCACCGACCTGCGCTCGGCCCTGCTGCTGGTCGCCGGCGTCGAGGCCGTGCCCGGCGGCGACGGCGGCCCGGCCGCCTCGGTGCCCGCCCTGTGGGGCCTGCGCGAGTTCGACGCCTTCCTGCTGGTGGTCGACGGCGTGCCCTGGGGCGGCGCGTTCGTGCCCGACCTGCCGACGGTCGACCTGAACGACGTCGCCCGCATCGAGGTGGTGCGCGGACCGGCGCCGGTGACCTATGGCGCCACGTCGTTCGTGGGCGTGATCGAGGTCGTGCACAACGCTCCCGGCGCCGGACAGTCGGCGCTGGCCGCCGGCGGCAGCCATGGCACCGTGCGCGGCGCGGCGGCGTTCGATCTCTCGCCGCGCGCACGGCTGAGCGTGGACGGCGCGCACCGCCGGTTCGACGACGACCTGGCGGGCGCCGATCACGGCCACGCCCGCCTGCGCCTGCAGTTGCCGCGGGGCATCGCCGTCGATGCCGACGCGACGGTGCTGCAGCAGGACCCGGCCAGCCCGGTCGGGCGCGTGGGCAACGTGCTCGATCCGGCGATCCCCGTGGACGCCAACCACAACCCCGCCGACGCGCGGCTCGACCGCACGCGGCTGGCGCTGAACGTGCGCCGGCAGGGCGACGTACTCGACTGGGTGGTGAGCGCGAGCCACGTGAAGGACGACAACATCCGCGGCTTCCTGGACGAGGGAGCCGCCGACGACGGCTCGACGCCCAATGCCAGCGGCTACACCCAGTCGCGCGAGAGCACCGAGCTGTACGCGCGCGCCTTCCACCGCTTCGACCTGGCGGCCGACCTGGGCCTGGCCGTCGGCGGCGACGCCCTGTTCGGCAAGGGCGACCAGGAGAGCCGGAACTTCCGCTACTACGCGCCGCTGGACGGCCGCCGCCTGCAGGCGAGCACCGACGGCGTGCCGGTCGAGGACACCGAGTTCGAGGCCGAGCGCACCTTCCTGGGCGTGTTCGCCGAGGCCGACTGGCATCCGGCCCGCGACTGGACCGTGCTGGCGGGACTGAGGCTCAACCGCGTCGACGAGACGCGCGAGGGCGAGGCCGAGATCGGCGGCGTCGACACGCCCGCCACGGTGAAGGCCGACGACACGCGGCTGGGCGGACGGCTGGGCATCAGCTGGCGCGCCTGGCAGCGGACGGCGGACGAGCTGGTGGTGTACGCCAACGCGCGCGACACCTTCAAGCCGGCGGCCATCGACTTCGGGCCCGAGGCCGAGGTCGATCCCCTCGAGCCCGAGACGGCGCGCAGCTACGAGGTGGGCGCCCGCGCGACGGTGGCCGGCGGCCGCCTGGACCTGGACGCCTCGGCCTTCCACATGGACATGGAGAACCTGGTGGTGGCCACCAGCACCGGAGGCCTGCCCTCGTTGCAGAACGCGGGCACGCAACGCTTCCGCGGCGTCGAGCTCGAGGCCGTCGGCCGCCTGGACGCCCACTGGCGCACGACCGCGACCTGGGCCTGGCACGAGGCCGTGTTCCGCGAGTTCGTGCAGGATTTCGGCGGCGTGCCCACCGACCTCTCGGGGCACGCCCTGGAGCTGGCGCCCCGGCACCTGGCCTCGCTGGGCCTGGGCTGGCAGGGCTGCGGCTGGCACGCCGAGGCCGTGGCCTGCTACGTGGGCGCCCGCTGGCTGAACCGGCGCAACACCGCCGAGGCCGAGGCCTACACCACCGTCGACGCGTCAGTAGGCCGCTCGGTCGGGCGCTGGGACCTGTGGGTCGCCGGCCGCAACCTCTCGGACCGGCGCGACCCCGTGGCCGAAAGCGAGCTGGGCGAAGGCCAGTACTACCGCCTGCCGGGCGTGGCCTTCGAGGGCGGCGCCGCGCTGCACTTCTAGCCGCATCGACGCGGCGGGGCGCCGATCCCTGCGGACCGGCGCCCCGCGCTCCTCTCCCCCGATTGCGTGCGGCTACATCGCCGCGTAGCGCTTCTTCGCCTCCACCGCCTTGACGATGTAGTGGCGCGTCTCCTCGTAGGGCAGCTTCCGGCGCAGGGTGTCGTAGACCTCGGCCGGCGTCATGGCGTTGATGCGCGCGACGGCCTCCTCCTGCTTGGCCTTGCCGTTGGCCTGGCTGAAGGTGCGGAAGACGTTCCCCGCCCCGGTGTTGTAGGCCGCGATGGCGCAGTACTCGCGCGACACCGGGTCGGTGATGCGGCTGAGCGCCGTGTCCTTCAGCAGCAGCGCCAGGTAGTTCGCCCCCAGCTCGATGTTCTGGTCGGCGTCGAACAGGTACTCCTTGCTGGGCGCCTTGTCCTGGCCCCGGGCCCGGCGGTAGGCGTCGCGGCCGCCGCTGGTGGGCACCAGCTGCATCATGCCATAGGCCGGCGCCGGCGAGACGGCGTAGGGATTGAACGCGCTCTCGATACGGATGATGGCGTAGACCAGCGCGCGGCTGACCTCGGTCGACTCGCTGTGGCGCCGCACCACTGCTGCATATTGGACCGCGCTCTTGTCCAGGTGCGTGTTCACCATGCCGAAGCCCACGTACTGCACCGTGCGCGGCTGGCCGGCCACCTCGATGGTGCGCTGCTCGAGGCGGTTGGCCACCAGCCAGCCGGCGTAGCGCTCGGCGTCGGCGCGGTTCTCCAGGAGGCGCCCATCCTGGTCCGCCACCAGGCCCTGCAGGTAGGGCGTGCCGGTCAGCTCGACCTCACGGTCGCTGAACAGGTCCACCGCGCCGGGATCGTCGGGCGTCAGCAGCGCCGTCACCACGGCCCCCAGCAGGCGCGCGCGCACGTCGGGCTGGTCGAGGTGCTCGATCAGCACGGTGCCGGCGTCCCAGTCCACCACCACGCGGTTGCGGTAGTCCTCGGTGTACTTCACGTAGCGCGTGCGGTCGGGCAGGGTCTCGGACTCCTGCTCGCCCCACTGCTCGCTGCTCTTCTGCTTCAGGTGGCCGAACAGGCGGTCGTACTCGGCCTTGGCCTGCTTGAGGTCCGCGAGCGCGAGGGTCGGATCGTCCTTGTACTGGTCGACGCGGTCCTCGGCCATCGACTGCAGGGCGTGGGCGGGATCCTTGGTGCGGGCGAGGCTGGTCAGCTGCTGGGTCGAGCAGGCCGACAGCAGCAGGGCGGCGCCGACGGCGCCGGCCAGGGCAACGGGCATCCGGGACATGCTTCCTCCTTGGGCGCCGCGCGTGCGGCGGTCTGCCGGGAGAGAGACAGGCCGGGGCCGATCGTCACAAGGGGATCTACTTCACGAGCATCAGCTTGATGGACCGGCTGCCGCCGGGAGCGTCCAGGCGCGCCACGTAGGTGCCGGCGGCGGCGGCACGGCCCGCGGTGTCGGCGCCGGACCACGCGGCCTCGTGGCCGCCGGCGGGCAGGTGCCCGTCCAGCAGGCGAGCCACCTCGCGGCCGGCCAGGTCGTAGACCGCCAGGCGCACCGGGCCGCCCGCGGGCAGGAAGAAGCGCAGCGAGGTGCGCGGGTTGAAGGGATTGGGGCGGGCCGGGTCGAGGCGCGGCGCCGCGCCGGGCACCAGGCCGGGATCCAGGGCCACGTCCGACACTTCCTCGGCCACGTAGGCTGCTGCCTGGCGCGCGCCCAGGGACAGCCCCGAGATGGTGCCCGCCTCGTCGACCACGACGGCGGGCCGGTCGTTCGCGTCGAACAGGTTCACCAGCACGTGCTCGCCCGGCGGCAGCCACCCCGCCGCACCGTCCAGCATCAGGCCGCCCACCGGCCAGTCGGCGGTGTTGGCCACGCAGAGCGCCGTCTGCGCCGGGTCGCGGCGCAGGAACGCGAGCACCGCCGAGGTCGACGGCGACAGCACCACGGCGTCGCCCCTCCGCAGGGCCGGCGACGCCTTGCGCGCGGCGATCAGCGTCCGGTACCACGACCGCAGCGACGCCGGATCGGCATCCTGCGCCGCCACGTTGCGCAGCGTGTAGTCGGCGTGCACCGGTTCCCAGGGCGTACCCGTGGTGAAGCCGGCCGCCGCACCGCCGGTCCACTGCATCGGCGAGCGGATGTTCTCGTGGGCCCCGCTGCCGGTCATGCCGATCTCCTCGCCGTAGTAGAGGAACGGCACGCCCGGCATCATCAGCAGCATGCCGGCGGCGAGCTTCGCCTTGCCCGGGTCCTCGCCCAGCACGGTGAACGAACGGTCCTGGTCGTGGTTGGTCAGGAACGGCGCGAACTGCTGCCTCGGGTACAGCGTCGTGACCTGCGCCAGCTTCCCGGCGGGCCAGCCCGCGTCGCCGCCGTTGGTCGCACCCATCAGGGCATAGGCCAGGTCGAACTCGAAGCACAGGTCGAGGCGGTCGTCGATGACGTACTGCACCGCGGTGGTGGACGCGGTCCAGGCCTCGCCCACGGTCATGGCCTCCGGCGCAGCCGCCTTGATGTGCGCGTTGAAGTCGTGCCAGAACTGCAGGGTGCCCGCCGTGTTCTGCAGCTGGGCGCCGTCCTCGTCGATGTACAGCACGGCGTCGAGACGGAAGCCGTCCACGCCGACGGTGCCCAGCCACCAGTCGGCCGCCGCGAACATGGCGTCGCGCACGGCCGGCGTGTCGTAGTTGAGGTCGGGCATGCCGCCGGTGAACAGGCCGTAGTACCAGCGGCCGCCGCGCCAGTGCCACACCTGCTGGCCCCAGGGCCCGGTCTGCCCGGGGTCGGTGGCCGACCAGCGGAACCAGTCGGCGTAGGCCGGGTCGTTCGCCGCCGAGGCCTGGAACCACGGGTGCTGGTCCGAGCAGTGGTTCATCACGTAGTCGACGATGACCTTGATGCCCCGCGCGTGGGCCGCCGCCAGGAAGGTCTCGAAGTCCTCCAGCGTGCCGTAGTCGGGGTTGATGGCCGTGTAGCCGGTCGCGTCGTAGCCGTGGTAGCTGGGCGCGTCGTTGATGGGCATCAGCCAGATGCCGGTGATGCCCAGGTCGGTGTCCGTGGCCGGGTCGCCGTCGTTCAGCTGGTCCAGGCGCGCGGTCAGGCCGGCGAAGTCGCCGATGCCGTCGCCGTCGCCGTCCTGGAAGCTGCGCACGAAGATCTCGTAGAAGACGGTGTCGTTCCACCAGTGCAGCTCGCCGCCGGCGGCATAGCTGGGCAGGTCGTTGTACCAGACGGTCAGTGTCTCGGCGGCGGCCGCC
>DAOPJF010000091.1:0-8495 GCA_035399525.1 Candidatus Krumholzibacteriia bacterium
TGGCAGCCCTGCCCGCCGCCGCCCTCGTCATCAACGAGGTGCTGCCCGATCCTGCGGGTACAGACGCCGGCCATGAGTTCGTGGAATTTCTGAATACAGGCCAAGAACCTGTTGATCTGGAAGGGATTGAATTCCAGTTCGCCAATGGTTCCGAAGGTCCCGTTTGGCGCACGCGGTGGGTCGGGGGGGCCGGGCAGGTGCTGGCTCCCGGAGCGCGCTTCCTGCTGGTGGACCGCACCTGGGCCGATACGCCGCCCGGCGACGCCGAGGCGACCCTGGGGCTGCAGAACGGACCGGACGCGGTGCGCCTTGCACGGGGCGACAGCGTGATCGACCTCGTCGGCTACGGGGCCCTGACCGACGGCGCCCTGTTCGAGGGGCGGCCGGTGCCCCTGGCGCCCGGCCTGGCGTTGGCCCGGCGGCCCGACGGCGGGGATACGGGCGACAACCGGGTCGACTTCACGGCGGCCGAGCCGACGCCCGGGGCGCCGAATTTCCGGCCCTGGTCCCTGGCGGCGGTGGAGCTGGACTGTGAGCCTCCGTCGCTGGCCAGGGCCGGCGATGCGGTGATGGTCAGCACGCGCCTGCGCAACGACGGCCTGCACGACTGGCCGGGCGCGGCCCTGCGGATCGAAGCGGGCGGCGACCAGGCCGAGGTGCGGCTCGAGGGGTGGGCGTCGGGGGGCGAGCGGGCGGTCACGGTGCAGCTGCGGCCGCAGGTCGATGGCGCATGCCCGGTCACGGCGGCGGCGATGCCGACGGGGGCCGACGACTCGGTGCGGGTGACCCTGGGCACCTACTGGGTCGGCACCTCGGCGCTGCAGATCAACGAGGCGATGGGGACGCCCGCCGACGGGCAGGGCGAGTGGTGCGAACTGATCGCCACCGCCGGCCCCGTCGACCTGGCGGGCTGGTCGTTGAAGGACGAGGACGGCGACTGGCACGGGCTGCCGGCCCTGGCGGTCGGGCCGGACCGGCCGGTGGTGGTGGCCCAGGACAGCGCCGCCCTGGCGGACTGGCTCGCCCTGGTGCAGGAACGGGTCGGGGACGACCCCTGCGCGCGGGTGATGGACGACGGGCGGCTGGCCGGCCTGCCCGGCTGGCCCACCCTGAACAACACGGCCCCCGACACGCGGACGTTCGCCGACCGGTTGCTGCTGCGCGATCCCGACGGGGTGACCGTCGACCACGTCACCCTCGGTGCGCCGGGCGGCCCGGACGTGCCGGGGCGCTCCCTCGAGCGCGTGGGCGCCGCGCCGGCCGGTCCGCGCGGCCTGCCCTGGGCGGTGTGCACGGCGGCGCCCGGTTCGACGCCGGGCTGTCCCAACAGCACGCGGATGGACCTCGGTGGCGGCGACGGCGCGCTCGTGCTGGCGCCGGCGGTGCTCGAGCGCGCCCAGGGCAGCATCCACGTGCTGGTGACGGTCGCGCCCGGCGACCGGACCTGGCGGCTGCGCGTGTACGACCTGTGGGGCGGCGCCGTGCGGGACTTCGGCGGGGACGCGCTGGGACCGGGACCGCGCGACCTGCTCTGGGACGGCCGCGACGACGCCGGCCGGCCGATGCCGCCGGGGGGCTACGTCGTCGTGCTGCAGCGTTGGAACGGGACGGGTGTCGCCACCGAGCGGAGACTCTGTGCGGTGCGCTGAAGCCGTGGGGTTGGCGGCGATCCTGGCCCTGGTCGCGGCTTCCGGCGCGGCGGCCTCGCCGCTGCTGCCGGTCGGCCCGCCGAGCCTGCTGGCGCCCGCGGACGTGGCGGGTGCCCTGGCGTTCCGCGGGGCGGCCGGCGCGGGCGACCTAGGACCGGCGCGTGGACCTTGGGTCGAGGCGCTCGAGGCACGGCTCTGGGGCCTGCCCGAGCTTCCCCTGCAGGGACTGCGGGCCGGGTTGGGCGTGGCGATCGCGGGCGGCGTGATGGCGGTCGGTGCGTCGTGGCGGCAACTCGGCGAAGACCTGGTGCGGCACGACGTGCGCGAGGCCTGGGTCGGCTGGCGACGCGGCGTGGCGGTCGCCGTGCTCGCGGGCAGCGACCGGGTGTCCGTGGACGGCGTGCCTGCCGACGAGATCCGCTCGAGCGCTCTCGAATTCGGTCCCGATCTGCCGCTGCCGGGCACCGGAAGCCTGGCCGTGCGCCTGCGGACGCCGCTGGCGGGCGGCCCGGAGCGCAGGGGCCGGCCGCTGCCCGTCGCCTCGGTCACCTTGCGGACGGGGGCGCTGGCCGCGGCGGCCGAGTTGCTGCGGCGCGACGGCATCGGCGTCGCGGCCGCCGGCGAGTTCGCCCTGGCGTTGACGCCGTCGATCGCCCTGGGCGGAACGTGGGAATCGGCGGGTGGCGCCATGGGCCCGACCCTGGCCGTCCGGCTCGGATTCGGGCTGCTGCGCACCATGCACCAGGTGCACCCGGTTCTCGGCGTGACCCACCGGTTCACCCTGTGCCTGGGGGCGGTCCATGCGGCGCGGCGTTGACAGGGCGGCGCGGTGCGCCTGGGTGTGGCCGGTGGTGCTCGCCTGCGGCCTTGCGGTCGCCGGCGACGGACCCCCGGCGGTGGACGACGACCTGGCTGCCGCCGCGCGCGACCTCGAATCCCTCGACCAGCCGCCGTCGCCGGATGACCTGGCCGATCTGCTCGCCGGGGATCCGGCCCCCGAGGGGAACGGTCCTTGGGGCGCGGTGCGCGCGCGCGCGTCCCGCGGTGCCGAGGGAGCGTGGGGCAGCGAGGCACGTACGGACGGCGCCGCCGGGCCCCTGGCCTGGCACGCCCGCTGGCGCCGCAGCGCCGAGGGCGAGACCCTGCCGGCGGCGGCGGCTTCGTGGCAAGGCGGCGGCATCATGGTCCTGGCCGGCGGCTGGACCCGGCCCTCGTCCTTCGGTCTCGTGCAGGGAGGCGCCGGCCGAGCCGTGAGCCTGGCGGCCGATGGCGCGCTGGCGCCGGGCGATGGTGGCCTGCGCGCCTGGCTCGGCGGCGATGACGATTGCGCGGCCAAGGGAGGCGCCGTCGACGTGTCGGTCGGCGGCTGGGCGTTGGGGGCCGCGGCCGGCCGGCGCGAGCAGGGGCGCGCGGTGGCGGCGGTCGTCGGTCGCCGCAGCGGTTCCTGGCGCCTTGCCGTCGCCCGCACCGACACCGGCGGCGCGGCGGTGGGCGCTTCGGGCGCGTGGCGCAGCGGTCCCTGGAGCGGGGCCTGGGAAGCGGCCTGGGGCACGCCAGGCCGGCCATCGGCCCTGGCCGGACACCTGGCCTGGTCCGGTGCGGCCGGCTGGAAAGCCGAGGTCCTGGCCATGGGCGTGGCCGAGGCCGCGCGGCCGGGACTCAGGGGCGAACTGCCCCTGCTCGGCCGCGACGCCGGCCGCCTGGCGGCCGTGAGGCTGAAGACCCGCCCGGCGCCGGGCACCGCCCTCTCGGCCATGGCCGCCGCCGCCGAGCGCACGGGCGACGACCTCGAGGGCCGGGAGCAGCGGTTCGTCACGGACCTCGTCGCGTCGGCCCGCGGCGCCGCGGGCCTGCGTTGGGAACTGCGGCTGCGCACCTCGGCGCGGACCATCGGCCGCTGGTCGGAGGCGTGGCCCTGGTCGCCACCGGTGGACGAGCCGGGCCGCTGGACCCAATCGCTCGGCCTGGCGGTGGGCACCCTCGAGGCCGGTGCCGGATGGCGGGTGCGCGTCCGCAGCCTCGCGGTGGACCACAGCGCCACCACGGGACGCCGACTGATGGTCGCCTGCGAAGGGGCAGGACGGTTGGGTGCCGCGGCGCGCTGGCGGCTGGCCTGGCGCACGGCCTGGGGCGCGCCCGTCGACCTCGCCGACGCGATCAGCCCCTTGCCGGCGGTGGTGGTGCCGCGCCACTGGGGACACTGGGACGGGGGTGTCTTCGCCCGCCTCGACCTGGGAGGCCGGAGCCTCGGCGCGAGCGTCGCGGCCGACGTCCGTCGCGGCGCCGCCGACACCCGCAGCATCGAGGCATGGGCCGGCGCGTACTTCGCGTGGTAACGGTCAACCGGACGGCCCGCGGGCCGATACCCGGAGCACACGCACCGCGGAAAGGCCGGCGACCATCCATGCACGACCAGGGCACGCTCAACACCGGGAACACCCCGTCCATCGGCCAGGACAGCCGCACGCGGGCACTGCTGCGCCTGGTGGCCGACTCCGGCCGTCCCGAGCCCCTGGCCCGGGCATTGGCCCGCCACCTCGCGGCGCAGCAGCACGCCGACGCCCTGGCGGCCGAGCTCCGCGTGCTTGCGGACACGGCGCGCGGGCGTGACCAGGCCGGGGCCCTGCTGGTGGAGGCCATGCTGTGCACGGCCCCGGCCGGCCACCGGCAGTTGGGCGTGGTCCGCGGATTCCGTTCGGCGGCCCGGCTCGCCGGCAGCCCGCTCCCCGGGGAGCGGGCATCCGCCGCGCCCGACTGGCGCGCGACGCTGTCCGGGCTGTTGCCGCCGGCCCGCGGCGCGGCCCTGGCCGCCACGCTGAGGGCGCGCTGCGACGGCCACCTGACCCGCTTGCTGAAGGGTGAAGAGCCGGGGCCGGCCGCTCGCGGCGAACTCCGCGCGCTGCTGGCGCTGGAGATCGACGCCCGGGCGGAACGCATCGGGGCCCTGGCGGTGCGGTTGGCCTCCCGGGGCGGCCCCGAGGCGGCGCGTCGCCTGCGCCGGTTGTCGTTCATGGACGCCGAGCTGGACGACCTGCGGGACCTGGCGGAGCGCCTGGGCGACCGCGGCGGGCGGGCGGACATCCTGGGCGTGCGCAGTCGGTTCCTGTCGGCGCTCGGAGCCGACGCGGCGTGCCGGATCGACGCCGCCGTGGCGGTGGCGCCCGGCCTCGAGCGGTTGGCGCTGGTGTGGCGGGGCCTGGCGGCGCCGACGCCGGCGGTGGCCGATCCAGGGGCGGCCTGGCGCCGCCTGCGCGCCGTGGCGGCCCTGCCCGATGCAGGGCTGCTGCTGCCCCAGGAGCCCGATCCGCTGGCGCTGGCCACCCTGGTCATGGCTGGCGGCGACGGCGCCGCGGTGCGTGTGCCCCTGGGTGCGGCGGCGCGCCAGCGGCTGGTCACCGGGCCGGCCTGGCGCCTGCCTGAGGGCGTGACCATCGCGGACGGCGTGCTCGAGGTCGCGGCCGACGATGCGTGCCGGGCCGTCGCGCTCGCGGCGCCCGTCCCGGCGGCCGTCCAGGCCCCGGCCGAGCCGCAGGAAGAAGAGAACCTGGGCCAGGCCGAACTCAAGCGGCTGGTGCTGACGAGCCTGCAGTCCACGAGCGCGACGATCGCGTTCCTGCGGGACGCGAAGATCACCTCGATTCCCGGGCTGGTGCAGGAGATCGTCGTGCGGACCCGCAACCCCCAGATCCTCGAGATCATCGCGGCCACCCGGCCGCTGCACAGCGGGTTCGCCAACCGGGGCGTGCCCCTGGCCATGCTCAAGAGCCCGGTGAACATCCCGGTCAAGTCGATCCGCAAGTTCATCCACGTGAAATACATCTCGAAGGTCGAGCTCAAGCGCATGGCCGCCGACCGCACGGGCATCCGCCGGGAGGTGGGGCAGGAGATCGAGCACTACCTGTCCTCGCTGGCCTGATCCGGTTGACTTGCTTGCGTTTGCCGCCTAGGTTTGGAGCCTAGGGACCGGTCGAAGCGACCCATTCTTTCCGCCCTCGCCCGCACGTGCGCGGCGCGCGCCCGCGCCGCTTCCCGGTCCGCGGCACGGAAGGCAACCGCAGGGAGACAGACATGCTGGCCAAGCGCATGCAGCGGCTCGGGACCGAAACCGCGTTCGAGGTCCTGGCCCGGGCCCGGGCCCTGGAGGCCCAGGGACGCGACGTCGTCCACCTCGAGATCGGCGAGCCGGACTTCGACACGCCGGCGAACATCATCGACAAGGCCGTCGAGGCGCTGCGCTCCGGCTACACGCACTACGGCCCGTCGGCGGGCCTGCCCGAGGTGCGCAAGGTCTTCGCCGAGTACATCGCGCGCGACCGCGGCATCGACGTGGGGCCGGACAACGTGGTCATCGTGCCCGGCGGCAAGCCCATCATCACCTTCCCGCTGACGGCGCTGGTCGACCCGGGCGACGAGGTCATCTACCCGAACCCGGGCTTCCCGATCTACGAGTCGGTCATCAACTTCCTGGGCGGCGTGGCCGTGCCGCTGAAGCTGGCCGAGGACCAGGATTTCTCCTTCGACATCGAGGACCTCAAGGCGCTCATCACGCCGAAGACCAAGCTGCTGATCATCAACTCGCCCGCCAACCCCACCGGCGGCGTGCTGACGGCGGCCGACCTCGACGCCATCGCCGAGCTGGCGGTCAAGCACGACTTCTGGGTCCTGTCGGACGAGATCTACAGCCGCATCATCTACGAGGGACGCCACGAGTCGATCACCACGCGCCCGGGGATGCTCGAGCGCACGATCATCCTGGACGGCCACTCGAAGACCTATGCCATGACGGGCTGGCGCCTGGGCTACGGCATCATGCCGAAGGAGCTCGCCGCCGCGGTGGCGAAGCTGCAGACCAACGTCACCAGCTGCACGGCCTCGTTCATCCAGATCGCGGGCGCCGAGGCGCTGACCGGGCCGCAGGACGCCGCGACCGCCATGGTGGCCGAGTTCAAGACCCGGCGCGACCTGCTGGTGGACGGCCTGAACGCCATCGAGGGCGTCAGCTGCCGGCGGCCGCGGGGCGCGTTCTACGTGTTCCCGAACATCACCGGCCTGGGGCTGACCAGCAAGCAGGTCGAGGGCCGCCTGCTGGACGACTACGGCGTGGCCGCCCTGTCGGGCACCTCGTTCGGCCGCTTCGGCGAGGGCTACATCCGGTTCAGCTACGCCAACAGCCAGGCGAACATCCGCAAGGCCCTCGAGCGCTTCGCGGAGTTCGCGGCGGCGGTCCGCCGTGGCTGAGCCGTCGCGGCGGTACGTCATCGCGCTCGGCGGCAACGCCATCATTCCGGCCGGCGCGCAGGGCACGTTCGCGCAGCAGATCGAGATCACGCGGGCGACCATGGAGCAGGTGGCCACCCTGGCCGCCGCCGGTCACCGCGTGGTGATGACCCACGGCAACGGTCCGGTGGTGGGCAACATCGTGCTGCGCGGCGACGCCGGGCAGGCGGTGCACGGCATCCCGGCCATGCCCATGTTCGTCGCCGGCGCCGACAGCCAGGGCGGCCTGGGCTTCATGCTGCAGCAGTGCCTGCAGAACGCCCTGCGCCGCGCCGGGCTGGGCACGCCGGTGGCCAGCGTCGTCACGCAGGTGCTGGTCGACCGCGACGATCCCGCCTTCCTCAAGCCCACCAAGCCCATCGGCCCGTTCTACACCGAGGAGCAGGCCGAGCGCCTGCGCCTGGAGAACGGCTGGTCCGTGGTCAAGGACGCCAACCGCGGCTGGCGGCGCGTCGTGCCCAGCCCGCTGCCCATCGAGGTGGTGGAGTGGCCGGCCATCAAGGCGCTGCTCGACGCGGGCGTGCTGACGATCGCCGTGGGCGGCGGCGGCGTGCCGGTGGTGCGGACGGCCGACGGCGACCTCGAGGGCGTCGACGCGGTCATCGACAAGGACCGCGCCAGCGACCTGCTGGGCCGCCTGGTGGGCGCGGACGTGCTGGTCATCGTCACCCAGGTCGACAAGGTGTGCGTGAACTTCGGCAAGCCCGACCAGGAAGCCCTGGACGTGCTGCCGGCCGAACGCGCCGCCCGGCTGCTGGCCGAGGGCCAGTTCCCCGCCGGCAGCATGGGACCGAAGATCGAGGCCGCGCTCTCGTTCCTGGCCGACGGCGGCCAGGAGGTCATCATCACCTCGCCCGAGGTGATGCTCGACGCCATCGCGGGCCGGGCCGGCACGCGCATCGTCAAGGCCTGATCCCGCGCCCGATTCGGGTTGTCCCGGGGCGCGGGGTCCGCTAACCTCGCACCGTACGCGGCCGGTTCGCGCCGCACTCCCGGGAGGACACGACCCCATGGCCCAGAAGGTTCTGGTCGTCGGCGCCGGCGGCCGCGAGCACGCCATCATCCGGCAGCTCGCCGCCTCGCCCCGCCGTCCCCGCCTGTTCGCCGCGCCGGGCAACCCCGGCACGGCCGCCCTCGCAGAGAACGTCGCGCTCGATCCGCTGCAGCCCGGCCAGGTGACGGCGTTCTGCCGCCGCGAGGGCATCGACCTGGTGATCATCGGCCCCGAGGATCCCCTGATCGCCGGCCTGGCCGACGACCTCAGGCACGAGGGCCTGGCGGTGTTCGGGCCCGGCGCCCTGGGCGCGCGCCTGGAGGGCGACAAGGAGTACGCCAAGGAGGTGCTCGTCTCCGCCGGCGTGCCCACGGCGCGCTACCACGCCTTCAGCACGCTGAACGAGGCGCTCAAGCACCTGGACACCTGCGAACTGCCCGTGGTCATCAAGGCCTGCGGCGCCGCCCAGGGCAAGGGCGTGGCCGTGTGCGACGCGCGCGACGAGGCCGAGGCCCACATCCGCCTGTGCCTGGAGGACCAGGTGTTCGGCCGCTCGGGCCTGCGCATCCTGATGG
>DAOPJF010000092.1:0-8491 GCA_035399525.1 Candidatus Krumholzibacteriia bacterium
CAGCTGCTCGACCGCCAGCGTGCCCAGGTCCATCAGCCACAGGGTGCTGGTGGCGTAGGGCCGCGCCGTCAGGTCGGTGTCGCTCAGGAAGAACAGCAGCCGCTTGCCGTCGGGCGAGAAGCGCCAGCTGCCGGGGCTGATCGGGCCGGCGGTCAGGCGCCGGGTCAGGCCGTCGGGCACGAAGGCCTGCACCAGGTGGCTGCGGTTGCGGTACCAGCCCTGCCGGTCGGCCGGGTTCAGGACATGCTTGACCTTGCGCTTGTCCGGCTCGGGCTCGCGGTTGATCTCGTAGACCACCGACGCGCCGTCGGGCGACCATTGCCACGAGCCCATCTTCTCGACGCCCTCGACCGCCGCGGTGACGGTGCCCTGGTCCAGGTCGCGCAGCCAGATGGTGGCCTTGCCGCCGGCATCGGTGCGCCACGAGATGCGGTTGCCCTTCTCGAGCCACTGCAGGCCCGAGGGCGTGCCGTCGCCGCGCCACAGGTCGACCAGCGCGCCGTCGCCGGTGCGCCGGATCTCGAGCCAGCTCTCGCGGGTCTTGCCGTCGCGCAGCTCGGACAGCGACAGCGCCGCCAGCTTGCCGTCGGGCGACAGCGCGAGGTTGCCGCAGCGCGGAGCATCGAGCACCAGGTTGATGTCGGTCACCCGCTCGGGCGAGGTCGACAGCACGAGGCTGCCGTCGCCGGCCGCGGCGTCGGGGGTCACCGTCAAGGCCAGCGTCCAGTCGCCCTCGACGGCGGGATCGTACAGGCT
The DNA here is from genome assembly GCA_035399525.1 of Candidatus Krumholzibacteriia bacterium. Classification (GTDB taxonomy): domain Bacteria; phylum Krumholzibacteriota; class Krumholzibacteriia; order LZORAL124-64-63; family LZORAL124-64-63; genus JACZKN01. Next base: position 757 of record DAOPJF010000092.1, read on the forward strand.
GCGCAGCACCAGCACGTGCTTGCCGATCTCCAGGGTCAGGTCGGCCGTCAGCGTGTCGCCGTTCGCCTTGGCCAGGCTCAGCGCGCCGCCGTCGAGCACGGCCTTCATCGCGCGCGGAGAGACGACCGTCAGCTTTGCCTTCTGCCAGCGGTCGGTGGCCACGAACACGGCGGTCCACGCGGCGGCGGCGCCCTCGGCCGGGGCGGCGAACGCGGCGCCGGGGACCTCGGTCCAGGTCAGCTCGCCCCCGGGACCGGCGAAGCCGCGCCCGGCGGCGGGCCAGCCGCGGCCCGGCAGGGCCGGCAGCTCGCCCAGCAGGTCGTCGAGCGTCACGCCCGCCAGGTCGGCGTCGTGGAAGGCGGGCAGGGCCAGGGGCACCGGGCCGGCGGTGAGCACGGCGGCGGGCGTGACCGGGGCGGGGGCCGGGGCGGATGCCGGGGCGGCGTCCTCGGCCAGGGCCGGCAGGGCGACGACGCCCGCCAGGGCCAGCACGAGGGCGATCACGGGAAGACGGCGGACCAGGCGCATGATTCCTCCAGGCGCAGGACGAGGGGGTGGGGGACCGGTCCAAGATAGGGCCTCGGACCCGGCGGGATAAAGGCGGAATCGCCCCCGGGAACGAGGTTGATTTCCCCGCGACCCTGCCCGACACTGGCGCGGTCATGAGCAAGATGCGCTTCCTGAAGAAATGGTGGCTGTTCCTGGTCCGTCTCCAGCGCGAGATGGCCTACGACGACTGCATGGGCATGGCCGCGCAGATCGCGTTCTACGCCATGCTCGGCCTGTTCCCCTTCATGATCTTCCTGCTGAGCATCGTCAGCGCGTTCCCCCTGGGCGAGCAGCTGCAGCCGGCCCTGCTCGAGGCCCTGAAGGACCAGATGCCGCTGGAGGCCGCCAACTACGTGGCCGAGGTGGTCATGAACCTGCTGCCGACCACCAACCAGGGCGTGCGCAGCCTCGGCCTGCTGGCGTCGCTGTGGGGCGCGAGCATGGCCATCGGCGCGCTCATCACCACCATCAACCGGGCCTACAACGTGCGCCCCCGCCGCAACATGGCCACGCAGAAGCTGCTGGCGATCCTGCTGACGCTGGCGCTGTCGGGCCTGTGGCTGATGGCCATGACCATCATCCTGACGGGCCCGGACGCCACCCAGAACATCTTCGAGTACATGGGCATCGCCAGCGAGACGAACACCTTCTGGACCAGCGTGCGCCTGCCCATGGCGTTCGTGCTGAACCTGCTGGCGCTGTCGCTGCTGTACTACATCGCGCCCGAGGTGAAGCAGAAGTTCCGCTGGATCCTGCCGGGGGCCGTGACCTCGACCCTGCTGTGGATGGGCGCGTCGCAGGCCTTCCGCGAGTTCATCAGCCGCTTCGGCACCTACAACAAGACGTACGGCTCCCTGGCCGCGCTGGTGATCCTGATGATGTGGCTGTGGATCAGCGGGCTGGTGTTCCTGCTGGGGGCCGAGATCAACTCCCTGATGAAGCGCATGGAGACGGACGACCAGCCCGAACGCTTCCGCCCGCTGCGCTGACCCGCGAAAGGACCTCGCCATGCAGAACCGGATGACCGCCACCTGGGCCGGCGGGATGCGCTTCGTCCACCGCTCGGCCAGCGGCCACGCCCTGGTCACGGACACGCCCGAGGCCTCGGGCGGCTTCGGCTCGGCCGCCACGCCCATGGAACTGATCATCCTGGGGCTGATCGGCTGCACCGGCGTGGACGTGGTCTCGATACTTCACAAGATGAAGCAACCATTGGAAGCCTTTGACGTATCAGCCACTTACGAGCGGGCCGACGATCATCCGAAGGTCTACACGAAGATCCGGGTGACCTACACCCTGACCGGCGACCTGGACCCGAAGAAGGTGCAGCGGGCGGTCGAGCTGTCGGAGAAGACCTACTGCTCGGTGTCGGCCATGCTGCGCAGCACGGCCGAGATCACCTCAGAGGTGGTCCTGCTGCCCCCCGGGGGCGCGACCGCCGCGGAATCCTGATGACAACGTCCTGTCGATAGGATAAGCTGGGTCCGTAAAGTCCTGTATTCTGCGGATCGGCCTTCCTCGCGGCGGTGACACCATGGCCCTGCGCCCGACCATGCGGCCTGCGTTCTCGTTCCCCGTGCCCGGCGACGGGTGCGGCGTGCTGGCCGCCATCCACGAGCGGCTCAAGCGCCCCGAGGCGCCGTTCGTGGGGCAGGTGCTCAAGCGCCACGCCTACCTGCAGCTGCCGCCGGCGCGGCGCTCGCTGCTGTCGCCCTACCTGAACCTGCAGCTGCGCGACCAGGAGGACGGCACGGTCGTCCTGCACTGCCGCTTCACCCCGCATCCCGCCGTCTGGACCGGCTTCATGGGCGTGTACGGCGTGCTGATCATGCTCGGCGCGGCCGGCGTCATGTACGGCTGGGCGCAGACCACCGTCGACGAGTACCCCTGGGGCTTCTGGGCCGCGCCGGTGTGCGCGGCCATCGGCGCGTTCGTCTACGGCGCCGCGGTCATCGGCCAGGGCCTGACCGCCGGCGAGATGCACGAGATGCGCTGCTTCGTCGAACGCATCGCCGAGAAGGCGGGGGCGAAGCTGCCCGGCGCGGCAGCGGTGGCCGGTGCGGCGGCGGCGCCGCCTGCCGAGGCGACGGCGCGCTGACGGGGCGCCCTCCCGATTTCCACAGCCCTGTGATTCTTCCGGGCGGCGGGGCTCTCCCCACGCGTACCGCCGTGCGGCCGCAGCCGCCGGTTCCGGCCCCATGCCCCGCAACTGGAAGGATCTCCCATGCACGACGCGCTGCGCCGCCTGGTCCTGGCCACGGCGACGATCCTCGCCCTCGGCCTGGTGGCCGGGCCCGCTGCCGCCGACTGGCAGCAGGATGGCGTCATTCCCCTGATGTTCACGTTCTCCAGCCCGGCCGCCATGCGCGCGGTCAGCGACGGCGCGGGCGGCACCATCGTCGTCTGGTGGGACTGGGGTGGGACGGGGTACCACATCTTCGCCCAGCGCCTGGACCCCTGGGGACGGTTCCTGTGGGACGCCGGCCAGACCGTCGCCCCGGTCGCCAGCAACCAGAGCGCGCCCGAGGCCGTGGCCGACGGCGTGGGGGGCGTGCTGGTGACGTGGCTGGACACGCGCAGCGGCAACGCGCAGCTCTACGCCCAGCGTCTGGATGCCGCCGGCACCCGGCTCTGGGGCGACGGCGGCGTCGCCGTGGCGCCGACGACCGGCGGCCAGGCCCAGTACAGCATCGACGCCGACGGGGCCGGAGGCTTCTTCGCGGCCTGGCAGGAGGACCGGGGCAACGGCTTCCGTGTCTATGCCCAGCACATCTCGCTGTCCGGCTACCCGGCGTGGCCCGCGACCGGGGTGCGCGTGACCACGGCCGAGGCCCTGCAGTCGTTCCCGACCATCGCGGCCGACGGCCTGTTCGGCGCCTGGGTGGCCTGGAACGACGGGCGCAGCGCCGACCTCGACATCTACGCCCAGCACGTGACCTCGGGCGGCAGCCTGGTGTACGGCGGCTCGGCCTACGCCCTGTGCACCGCCGCGGGCCTGCAGTTCGACGTGCACGTGGTGGCCGACGGCACCGCCGGCGCCTGCTTCCAGTGGACCGACCAGCGCACGCTGCCGGCCCTGTACGCCCAGCGCATCGACGGCAACCACAACACGCGGTGGGCGACCAACGGCATCCTGGTGATGGACCAGCTCTCGGGCAACGACGCCCGGGTCGCGGCCGACGGCCAGGGCGGCCTCTACGTGCTGGGGACGCGCAGCCCCGGCGGTTCGAACCTGGTGCTCAGCCTCGGGCGCATCACGGCGGCGGGGACGTCGTGGTTCGGCAGCGCGGGCGCGCCCATCGTGGCGACGAACCAGTTCGCGTACGCGCCGCGCCTGGCGGTCGATCTCGACGCGAGCATCGTCGTGGCCTGGCAGGACGACCGGTCGGTCTACGAGGACATCTACGTGCAGAAGGTCGACGCCTACGGCACGCCCCAGTGGCAGACCGACGGCGTGCGGCTGTGCGGGGCGTCGGGCAACCAGAACGAGCCGGCCCTGGCCCTGGACGGCCAGGGCGGCGCGGTCGTGGCCTGGTCCGACTACCGTGGCGTGGGCTTCGGCATGCCGGCGGCGCAGCACGTCGACGGCTACGGCAACTGGGGCCTGCCGGCGCCCGCGATCGCCTCGGTGCGCGACGTGCCCGGCGATCAGGGCGGCCGCGTGAACCTGGCGTTCGCCGCCAGCCGCCTCGATCCCTGGCCCGCCAGTGCGATCGCCTCGTACACGCTGTGGCGGGCCATCCCCGCCGGGGCGAAGCAGGCGGTGCCCGCCGAGGCGCGCATCGTGACACCCGACCAGGTGCCGGCCGCGTTGAAGGATGCCGCCGGTTCCGTGCTGCGGGCGGCGAATCCCGGCGAGAAGACGGCCTACTGGGAGCTGGTGGGCACCGTCGGCGCCTACCACCTGGCGACCTACGCGGCGACGGTGGCGACGCTGTTCGACTCGACCGCGACCGTCACCGCGGTGCACACGTTCCAGGTGATGGCCCACGGCGTCGATCCGGGTCAGTACTGGATCTCGGCGCCGGCCAGCGGGGTCTCGGTGGACAACCTGGCGCCGGCGGCGCCGGCCGGCCTGCGCGGCGCGTTCGATGCGGCGGCGGCAGCCGTGGCCCTGGCCTGGCACCCGTCGCCCGAGACCGACCTGGGCCACTACGAGCTGCACCGGGGCGCCGACGCGGCCTTCGTGCCCGGTCCCGACTCGTTCGTGGCCGCGAGCACCGACACGCTCTACGTCGACCCCGCCTGGCTGGCGGGCGGCAGCTGGTACAAGCTGGTGGCCGTCGACATCCACGGGAATGCCGGACCGGCCGCGGTGCTGGCTCTCTCGATCATCTCGGCGGCCGGCGACGCGCCGCGCGCGGTGACCGGCCTGAACCCGGTGGCGCCGAACCCGTTCAACCCCGCGACGGTGGTGTCGTGGTCGCTGGCGCGCCCGGGCGCGGTCGAGGTGCGAATCTGCGACGTGGCCGGGCGGCTGGTGCGGACCGTGCGCGTCGACCAGGCGGCTGCCGGCCCCGGCGCGTTCACCTGGGACGGCACCGACGACGGCGGCCGGCCGGTGGCCAGCGGCGTCTACCAGGTGCTGATGCGCGCCGACGGTGCGACGTTCGTGCAGAAGGCGACGCTGCTGAAGTAGAGGCCTTGGCGCATGATGCGGCGGCGGGTCCCTGCCGGGGCCCGCCGCCGTTTACCGTTTCCTTGCACCCTCCTGACGGGATGCTCACCGTCTGCCGCTATCGTCCCGCCTGGTCGCCTGGCCCGCAGCAACGCTCCGCCCCGCCCGTTTCCCGTCGAGGATGGTGCCCATGCCCGCGCCGCAGACGCCGGTCCGTTCGTTGTTCGTGCTACTCCTGGCCGTGACGCTGCTGGCGTCCGGTGCCGCCGCGGCCGGCGGCCTGCAGGGCTCGGTGAAGGATTCCGAGTCGGGCCAGGGGCTGATCGGCGTCGACGTCGTGCTGGTGGGCACCGATCACCGCACGGCCACCGACCTGGACGGCAACTGGATCCTCGAGGACGTCCCCGCCGGCACCTACGAGCTGCGCGCCACCTACATCGGGTACAACACGCGCTTCCTGACGGGCATCGAGGTGCCGGCAGCGGGCCTGGCCGAGGTCGCGGTCACGCTCGAGAGCTTCAAGGCCTACCAGACCGACGGCATGACCGTCTCGGGCTCGCGCGTCATGTCCACCGACGGCGCCCTGATGAGCGACCGCAAGCAGGCGGCCGTCATCGGCGACGCCATCAGCGCAGCCCAGATCTCGCGCTCGCCCGACGGCAACTCGGGAGACGCGCTCAAGCGCGTGCCCGGCCTGACGGTGAACGACGGCAAGTACGTGTTCGTGCGCGGCGTCACCGACCGCTACAACGTGACCGAGGTCAACGGCATCGGCATGAGCGGCACCAACGTGGACAAGGACCGCAAGAGCTTCAACTTCGACCTCGTGCCGGCCAACCTGCTGGCCAACGTCACAGTGGTCAAGTCGGCCACGCCCGACCTGCCTGGCGACTTCAGCGGCGGCCTGGTGCGCATCACGACCCTCGAGTTCCCCGAGGAGGGCTCGACCTCCGTGGGCGTGGGCGCCGCGGTCACCGAGGGCACGACGGGCAAGGACTTCCAGTACGATTCCCAGTCCGGCAGGCGCGACTGGCTGGGCCTCGACGACGGGTCGCGGGGCTTCCCGCGCGAGGTGCTGCAGGGGCCGGCCGACGTGCCCATGGCCGACCGCGAGCAGAACCTGGCCCGGGCCCTGCCCAACCTGTGGACCACCGAGACCCGCACGGCGCCGCTGCGCTACAACTGGAACCTGTCCCACGGCGGCCGCACCGGCCTGCTGGGGGCGCAGCTCGGCTACATGGGCGCCGTGTCGTACCGCAACAAGTACGAGCTGCGCGACGAGCTCGAGCACCGCGAGTCCGACCCCGTGGCCGGCGGCGAGCAGCTGGACGCCGACGGCGAGACCAGCCACCGCCAGGTGACCTGGGGAGGCCTGGCGACCCTGTTCCTGCGCGCGGGCCGGCATCGCGTGGGACTGACCAACACCTACAACCGGTCGGCCGACACCGACGTCACCTTCCTGAAGGGCCGCGACAGCACCAAGGACTTCTCGTGGCGCACCATGGCCTGGCAGGAGCGGTTCCAGTTCGTGAGCAAGCTCGACGGCCGGCACGGGCTGCCCGCGCCGATCGGCGAGATCGACCTGGGCTGGCAGGCCTGGTACGGCGAGTCGCGGGCCACCGAGCCCGACCGGCGCTACCTCGAGTACAACACCAGCGGCGGCGACGAATCGCCGCCGGTGATGGACGAGAACATGCGCACCTGGTCGTGGCTCAAGGAGTTCCGCCATGGCTTCGGCGTCGACCTCGAGTGGTCGCTGACCGACGACGTGGTCATCAGGGACCGCACGCCGCGCTTCAAGGCGGGCTACCGCCGCGACGACCGCACGCGCGCCTTCGACGTCGAGGCCTGGTACACCACGCCCACCTTCCGGCCCGCCAGCCGCAGCCTGGCGCTGCTCGAGCCCGACTCGATCTTCGCGCCGGGCAACTACAACGAGACGTCCGACCCGCGACGGGGCAACGGCTGGGAGTTCGACCGCGACGCCTTCAACAGCGGCACCTACGACGCCCGCCACGACCTGGACGCCTGGTACGGCATGGCCGACCTGCCCTTCTCGCTGCTGCAGGAGGACTTCCGCCTGGTGGGTGGTGCGCGCGTCGAGAACTCGGACCAGGTCGTGTACGCCACCCAGAGCAAGCTGCACCCGGACGTGGTGGACACGGCCCGCATCGACAGGACCGACGTGCTGCCGTCGGTGAACCTGACCTGGTTCTACGACGAGAACGTGAACGTGCGCATGGGCTACTACGAGTCGGTGAACCGCCCCGAGTTCCGCGAGATCGCGCCGGTGCTGCGCCGCAACTTCCGCACCTTCCAGAACGAGCTGGGCAACCCCGACCTGGAACGGGCGAAGATCCGCAACTACGACGTGCGCGTGGAGTGGTTCCCCGACCACGGCGAGGTGCTGGCCGCCAGCGCCTTCTACAAGAACATCGCCGACGCCATCGAGGACACGCTGTACATGGCGCCCGAGCGCGCGGTGGCCAGCTGGTCCAACGCGCCCGAGGCGAAGAACTGGGGCTTCGAGCTGGAGGCGCGCAAGTCGCTGGACTGGTGGGAGGCGAC
>DAOPJF010000093.1:0-8479 GCA_035399525.1 Candidatus Krumholzibacteriia bacterium
GCCGACGAACGGCGGCGAGCCCACCGGCTGCAGGTTGCCCAGGTCGAGGGTGGCGCTGCAGGCCGGGTGGCTCTGCGTGCCGTGGTTGAACACCTCCCACACCACGGTGAAGGGCTCGTCGGGGCGCACGAGGGCGAAGTCGTCGACCACGCCGGCCGACGCCGGGAAGGTGCGCACCGGCTGCGGGCCGTGCACGCGGATGCGGGCAGCCAGGTCGGGCGGCGTCATGGGGATGCCCGCGGGCACCGGCGCCCAGGCGTCGGCGCCGCACGCCCCGTAGTAGCTGACGGGGTAGCCGTGGTTCAGGCTGGTGGTGCTGGGGTAGGTGCCGTGGCACTCCCACAGCACCACGCGGATCGAGAACTGCGTGGACACGCCGGCGGCCAGGTCGCCCGTCCACTGGAAGCCGCCGATGTTGTCCTGGAACACGCCGCCGCCGGTGGCGCCGAACGACGCGAGGTCGGCGAAGTTGCCCCACCCGGCGTACACGACCACGTCGGGCTGGTCGGTGGTCGGCGCGGCGAACGTGAACGTGTAGTCGATGGTGCCGCCCGGCGGCAGGGGCACGGCGCTGGGAGTCGCGGTGATGGTCAGGCCGGGCAGCGATCCCAGGGGCTGCACCGTCGTGCTGACGCTGTTGGCCGTGGCGACGACGGCGTTGACGATCTGCAGGAACGCCGGCGCCGGGAACAGCTGCGGCGAGTTGCAGTCGGTGGCGACGGTCACGGTGTGGGTGGCGTCGTAGCCCGGCGGCAGCGTGCCCAGCACGTAGGCGACGCGGTTGCGCAGGCTGTCGTAGTTGCCGCCCGCCGACGCCGAGGCGAACGCGGCGCCCGCGGGCACGGGCACGTAGAGGAACACCGATTCGGACGGCCCGGCGCCGGTGTTGCGCACGCGCACGCTGTAGGTGACGTGGCCGAACGCGGTGACCGAGCCCGGGGCGGTGGTCGCGATGTCGAGCACGGCGGGCTCGGGCGGCGGCGGCGTCGACGTGCAGTCGTCCAGCGGCACCAGGCCCAGCAGCGTGCCGCCGCGCCAGACGCCCGCGGCCGGGCCGCCGCTGCCGTCGTCGGTCAGCCAGGCCTCGGCGACGGGCGCCGGCAGGTCGTTGAACGGCCATCCCGTCTGGCTGATGAGCGTGCCCAGGGTGGCGCTGCACAGCTCGACCAGCCGGTAGGTGCTCTGGCCGGGGAAGGTGCCGTCGTGCTGCACGAAGGCGGCGATGCCCGTGGGCGCGAAGGTCAGCGGCGAGGCGATGCCCGCCGGCAGGCCCGACGTGGTGCCGGTGGCGCCGTCGCCGAGGTTCGCCCACCAGATGCTCTGCTGCGAGGCGAAGTTCGCCCGGCTGACGGCGAAGAACAGCATCGGCTGCGGGCTGAGGTCCAGGAAGCCGTCGAAGGCGATGCCGTCGGCCAGGCTGGTGCCCGCCACCGGGACCAGGCCCGAGCCGTTCCAGGGGATGATGACGAACAGCTCGATGCGCGTGCCCGAGCCGTCGGCCGCGGTGCCGAACACGTACAGCGCGCGGCGGCTGGGCGACAGGCGGTAGTTGCGGCTGGCGGGCGTGATGCTGGCCAGCTGCGGAGGCATGGGGTGCCGGTGGTCGGCCGCCGTCAGGCCCGGCACGCCGTCGAACTCGACGATGAGCGAGTCGGCCGCCGTGTTGGTGGCCACGCCGAGGCCGAAGGCATCGAGGTACCAGGTCTGCTGCGGCACGAACGGCTGCCCGGTCTGGGCGCCGGCCGTCGTCGCGGCCAGGGCGGCGGCCAGGACGACGAGGAGGAACAGGTGTCGGGGGCGCATGCGGCGGTCCTTTCGACGTTGCGGGGCGGTCCGGGTCGAGTCGCGCACTGGAAGAAGCCGCGGAATCGGCGGGGTCGGCTCATGCAATGTTGTCAGCGGCGGCATCGTCGCTATCATGGCCCCATGGACGAGCGATCGAATCTCACCCGCCTGCTGCGGGCGGCCACGGGGGGCGACGGCGCCGCTCGCGACCAGCTCATGTCGCTGGTGTACAACGAGTTGCGCGTGGTCGCGGAGCGCCAGCTGCGCAGCGAGCGGCCCGATCACACCCTCAGCCCCACCGCGCTGGTGCACGAGGCCTACCTGAAGCTCGACCGTCTCGATCACCTCGACTGGCAGAACCGGGCGCAGTTCTTCGCCATCGCCGCCGGCGCGATGCGGCGGGTGCTGGTGGACCACGCGGTGGCGCGCAAGCGGCACAAGCGCGGCGGCGGCGTCATGCCCCTGCCCCTGGACGAGGGGCTGCACGTGCCCGACGCCACGGTCGAGCAGGTGCTGGTGCTGGACGACCTGCTGCGCGTGCTCGAGGAGCGCGAGCCGCGGCACGCGCGCATCGTCGAGCTGCGGTTCTTCGCCGGCATGACCATCGAGGAGACGGCCGGGGCCCTGGCGGTGTCGCCGGCGACGGTCAAGCGCGACTGGACCCTGCTGCGCGCCTGGCTGCAGCGCGAGCTGGGGGCGTGAGCATGGACGCGGCGCGCTGGGCCGAGGTGCAGCGGATCTTCCTGGAGGCGTGCGAACGTCCGGTGGCCGAGCGCGAGGCGTACGCGGCCGCGGCCTGCGGCGACGACGAGGCGCTGCGCCGCGAGGTGCTGTCGCTGCTGGAGGCCGACGGCAAGGCCGACGCCGTCGATGCCTTCGCCGATTCGTGGCTGGCGCCCCTGGCCGCGGGCGCCGAGGGGCCGTCGCTGGTGGGCGCGGACATCGGCCCCTACCGCGTGACCGGCGAGGTCGGCCGCGGCGGCATGGCCCGCGTGTACCGCGCCGAGCGCGCCGACGGGCAGTTCCAGCAGCAGGTGGCGGTGAAGGTGCTGCGCCGCGACCACGGCGAGCTGGTGCGCCGGTTCGTGCACGAGCGCCGCGTGCTGGCGCGCCTGGAGCATCCCCACATCGCCCGCCTGATCGACGGCGGCGCCCTGCCCGACGGCTCGCCCTACCTGGTGATGGAGTACGTCGATGGCCAGACCATCGACGCCTGGGTCGATGCGCGGCGGCCCGACGTGCGCGCCACCGTGGCCCTGGTGCTGCAGGTGTGCGAGGCGGTGCAGTTCGCGCACCGCAGCCTGGTGGTGCACCGCGACCTGAAGCCCGGCAACATCCTGGTGACGGCCGAGGGGCGGGTGCGCCTGCTCGACTTCGGCATCGCCAAGCTGCTGGAGGACGATGCGCCCCAGCTGACGCGGCCCTTCGCGCAGGTGCTGACCCCCGAGTACGCCAGCCCCGAGCAGATGCGCGGCGAGGACATCACCACCTCGACCGACGTGTACGCCCTGGGGCTGGTGCTGTACCGGCTGCTGACGGGCGTGGCGGCGCAGCCGGCCGCGGGGCTGAGCGATGCGGAGATCCGGCGGCGGATCGTCGAGGTCGAGCCGCCGCTGCCCAGCCGCGCCGTCGCCGACGCCGAGCGGGCGCGCGCGCTGCGGGGCGACCTGGACACCATCGTCATGCGGGCGCTGGCCAAGGATGCGCAGCGGCGCTACGGCTCGGCGCTGGAGCTGGCCGACGACCTGCGCCGCTGGCAGCAAGGACGCCCGGTGAAGGCGCGGCCCGACGGGCGGCGCTACCGGCTGGGCAAGTTCATCGGGCGGCACCGGGTGGGCGTGGCCGCGGGCGCGATCGCGGTGCTGAGCCTGGTGGCGGGCCTGGCCGGCACGCTGTGGCAGGCCTCGGAGGCCGCCCGCGAGCGCGACGCGGCCGAGAGCGCGGCCCTGCGCGCGACGCAGGTGTCGCGGTTCATGGTCGAGCTGTTCGAGGCCGCCGATCCGCTGGTGGCCGGCGGCGACACGCTGACGGCGCGGCAGCTGCTGGACCGCGGCAGCGAGCGGCTGGCCGCCTCGCTGGACGATCAGCCCGCCGTGCGCGCCGCGCTGCTGCGCACCATGGGCGAGTCGTACCTGAACCTGGGGCTGCTGGACCGCGCCGACTCGCTGCTGCACGCGGCCTACGACCTGGGGCAGGCGGGCGCGTTCGGCGACTCGCTGGACGTAGCCGCGGCCCGCGACGGCCTGGCCCGCCTGGACGAGGCGCGCGGGCGGCCCGCCGAGGCGGCCGCGGGCTACGGCGAGGTGCTGGCCGTGCGGCGGCGCCAGGCGCCGGGCGAGGCCGAGCTGCTGGCCTCGAGCTGGAACAACCTGGGCTCGGCCCTGATGGGGCTGGCGCGGCCCGACTCGGCCATCGCCTGCTTCAGCGAGGCCGTGCGGCTGCGCGACGCCGCCGGCAGCGATCCCCTGGACCGCGCCGTGACCATGGCCAACCTGGCCGCGGCCCTCGGCCGCACGGGCGCGGTCGAGCGGGCCGACAGCCTGTTCGCCGCGGCCGACTCGCTGATGCGGCGCGCCGGGGCCGCGCAGCATCCGCAGCGGGCCAACCTGCTGAGCAACTGGGGCGTGATGACCATGCGCCGGGGCGACCTGCCGGCCGCGGGCGAACGCATGGCCGAGGCGCTGATGGTGTGGCGCCACGTGCTGGGAGACAGCCATCCGCAGGTGGCCATCGCCGAGAACAACCTGGCCTCGCTGCTGGAGCGGCAGGGCGAGTTGGACGACGCCGAGGCCCACTACCGCGAGGCGCTGCGCATCAAGCGGCTGGCCCTGGGCGGCGAGCACCTGTCGACGGCGCGCACGCTGAACAACCTGGCGCTGCTGCTGCAGCGGCGCGGCGACCTGGCCGCGGCCGAGGCGCTGCTGCGCGAGTCGGCCGGCATCCGCGAGCGCACGCTGCCTGCCGACCACCCCGAGGCCGCACGCGGCTGGTACAACCTGGCCCGCCTGCTGCACGACACCGGGCGCGACGCCGAGGCCGAGGGCCTGTACCGCAAGGCCCTCGAGGCGCGCGCGCAGGTGCTGGGTGATGATCACGCCGAGACGCGGGCCACCGCCGAGTCGCTGGCGGCGCTGCTGGCCGGCCTGGGCCGGCTGGACGAGGCGCGCGCGCTCGAGGATCGCTTCGGGCTGCAGGCGCCGGCTGAGGCCGGGCGCTAGGCGTTCTCGGCCAGGATGTCCGCCAACACCGCCAGGAACGCCTCGGGCTGGTCGATGAAGGGCCAGTGGCCCGACGGCCCCACCGCGCGCACGTCGACGCCGGCCTCCTGCAGCAGCTGCCGGCTGCGGGCGCAGGCGCCGCGCGGCTCGCCGGCGATGTACACCACGGGCGCCTTCAGCGCGGCGCGGCGGCGGGCGAGATCCTCGGGCGCCGACGCGGCCACCAGCTCGGCGCTGTGGCGGTGGAACACCGCGGGGTCGCACAGGCGCTGGCTGGTGTAGTAGCCGCGCTGGGCGCGGTCCTCGAGGCCGGCGCGGTACAGGTCGTCCATCATGGCGGCATGGCCGCCGGCGATGAACTCGGCCTGGGGCATGGCCGCCGCGCGGCCGCTGTACACGCAGTCGCCGGGCGAGGTGTTGCCGTCCACGTCGATCACCAGCGACACCAGGTCGGGATGGCGCTCGGCCAGCAGCACGGCGATGACGCCGCCCATGCTGTGGCCCAGCACCGCGGCGCGCCTGACGCCGCAGAGGTCGAGCCAGGCCGCCAGCTCGTCGGCGCTGTCGGCTAGGCTGCGGGTGCGCCCGTCGCGCGGCGTGCGGCCGTAGCCCGGCAGGTCGGGCACCAGCAGGCGGCGGCCACCGAGGGCGGGCGAGTCGAGCAGGTGCTCGAAGCAGAGGCCCGACTCGCCCAGGCCGTGCACGAACAGCAGGCAGCCGTCGCCGTCGCCCGTGCAGCCGGGCTTGACCTGCCGCGTGTAGAGGCCGTGCAGGACCTGGTGGCTGACGTGGTTCATTCCCCGATCCCTTCGGCGAAGATGCGGTTCCAGTCGTGCTTCATGCTGACCTCGTGGGCCCGGTCGTTGTCGCGGCACAGGTCGCCGAGGTCGCCCGGCTTGCCGTAGTCGTACTCGCGGCGGCCGTCGTCGTGGTGGATCCACAGGGCCAGGGCGCGGCGCTTGCCGGTGACGGCGTAGCGGCACATGGGCTCGTCGTTGTCGCTGTTGCCGGCCGCGAACACCGGGCGCCGGCCGATGCGCATCTCGATGTTGGCGGGCTTCGAAGGGCCGCCGTTGGTGATGACGTCGCGCCCGCGCACGATCACCACCGTGCCGTCGGCCGTCACCGTGTACTTGGGCTGGTCGGTGGTGCCGATCACGCGCTCGGGCGGGATGCCCAGCAGCTCCTCGCTGTAGCTGCGCAGGAACTCCTGGATGCCCCCGGTCACGATCCACACCTGGAAGTCGTGGGCCTCGAGCAGGCGCATCAGCTCGAGCATGGCCGGATAGTACAGGTCGGTGTGGGGCACGCCGTAGCGCTCGTGGGGCGTGCGGGCGATCCAGGCGCGCACGCTGTCGCGGAAGTCGCTGACCGGCATGCCGGCGAAGGCCTCGTTCATGGCCTCGTAGGCCTTGTCGTACCCGTAGCTGCGCAGGTCCTTGCGGTCGTCGGCGAACCAGGCCTTGAACGGCATCGCCTCGCCGTCGATCGCGCCGCGCGCCGCCAGGCTGCGGCACAGGTCGACCTGGAACTGGGTGGGCGAGTACTCGGGGCGCTCGCACCACAGGGTGCCGTCGTTGTCGAGGACGGCGATGCGCTCGGGCACGGGAATGAAGTCGGCGCCGGCCGTGTCGGTGACCGCGACGAGCCAGTCGAGGATGGCGTGCTTCACCGGGCGGTCGGCCCAGGACGGCAGGGGATCGGCGGCCTGGGCGGCGGTGGCCAGCAGCAGGGTGAGCAACAGCAGGAGCAGGCGAAGGGTGCGCATGGGTCTGGTCTCTCCGTCCCGGTTCGGATGCGAATGATCGATGGTCACGACGATGGGCCGGCGTCCGCGCGCCGCCGCCCCTGCCACCACAGGCCGCCCACGATGAGCACCAGCCCGCCGAGGGTGGCCGGGGCGATGGGCTCGCCCAGCACGAAGCGGATGAACACCAGCGACAGGAACGGCGACAGGAAGATGAGGTTGGCCACGCGCGCGGTGGACGACGCCAGCTTCAGCGCCATCAGCCACAGCACGAAGGTGTAGCCCATCTCGAAGCAGCCCACGTAGGCGCCGGCCCAGAGGCCGGCCGCCGGCAGGCGGAAATCGCTGAAGGCCGCCGTGACGGCCAGCGTGAACGGCAGCGCCGTGACGAAGCCCAGGAACAATCCCGCGACGGGTTCGAGCTCGTTGCGCCGGTTGCCGATCCAGTACAGCGCCCAGATGATGGTGCTGGCCAGCGCCAGCCCCACGCCCAGCGGCGAGTCGACCGAGAAGTGGGCCAGGTCGCCGCGCGTCGAGATCAGCACCACGCCGCTGTAGCAGACCAGCCCCGCCACCGCGTCGCGCGCGTGCAGTTTCTGGCCCAGCAGCGGCACCGACAGCCAGGCCAGGGTCAGCGCCCAGGTGTAGTTCAGGGGCTGGGCCACCTGGGCCGGCAGCAGGTCGTAGGCCTTGAACAGGATCAGGTAGTAGGCCAACGGGTTGAGCAGCCCCAGCCCGCAGGCCAGCAGCACCTGGCCCCGCGGCGCCCCCCGCAGGCTGCGCCAGGTGCCGCGCACCGCGAGCACCGAGCCCAGCGCCAGCACCGACACGGCGTTGGCCACCGCCAGCAATTGCAGCGGATCGAGGTGCCGCAGCGCCAGCTTGAACGCCGTGGCGACCGTGGACCAGGTCAGCACGGTGGCCAGGCCGAAGGCCATGGCCCGACGGTCGTCGGGAAGGGGGTGTGTCGGGGTCGGCATGGGCGGCAGTGTACCGCGGCGCCCGCCCGCCGACCAGCGCGATGCGGCGCCGGTTGACCCCGTCCCGGCGCGGCCGTATCGTGCGGCGGGACACCCTACGAACCCAACCGGGAGCCGCGCCCATGATGTCGCTTCGCCGCCTGGCCATCCTCGCCTCAGCCGCCCTCGCGGTGCTGGCCGCCGCCCTGCCCGCCGCCGCCGGCGAGCGCTACCCCGACCGGTCGCCCTGGATCATCGACCTGTCCATCGGCCTGGCGCGGTACGGCATGGACGACGTGAACGCCATCGTGCGCGGGTTCAACGAAGAATCATCGCCGGAAGTCGGCGACATGGACGAAATCAACAGCGGACCCGAGTTCTCGGTGGGCGTGGGCCGCAGGCTGACGCCGTCGCTGACCGCGGGGCTGAAGTTCACCCGGCTGGACGCCTCGACCGACCTGCCGAACCTGACCGGCGCGGCCGAGATCAATGCCGGCGCCAACGTGTGGAGCGTGTACGCCCACTACATCCCGCCCATGGACGGCGGCATGACCTACGGCGTGGGCCTGGACCTGGGCCTCGCCTCGACCACCGGCGAAACCAACATCGCCATTCCCAACCAGCCGGTGATCACCAACGACATGTCGGGCTCGGCGCCCGCCGCGGCCGCCTACCTGGTGCTGGACTTCGAGGGCACCCGGACGATCTCGTTCCAGGGCGCCGAGCCCGACATGTCGTTGGTGATCACCGGCTGGTTGGGAATGGCGATG
>DAOPJF010000094.1:0-8410 GCA_035399525.1 Candidatus Krumholzibacteriia bacterium
ACCGAGGGCGGCGGCATCCGCATCGAGGGCGGCCACAACGTGCTGTTCCTGCTGGGCGTCATGGGTGCGGTGATCATGTCCGGCTCGCTGAAGCTGCCGGCGGTCACCGTCTACACCCTGGGCAGCCACCCGGTGGCCGTGCCCCTGCAGAACTGGCTGAAGGACGCCATCATCATCCTGATGGGCATCCTGTCGCTGCGCACGACCGCCAAGACCCTGCGCGAGAAGAACGGCTTCTCCTGGTTCCCGATCCAGGAGGTGGCTTACCTCTTCGCCGGCATCTTCATGACGATCATCCCGGCGCTGGCCATCCTCAAGGCCGGCAGCGAGGGCGCCCTGGCGGGGCTGACCAACGCCGTGCACGGCCCCGTGCGCTACTTCTGGGCCACGGGCAGCCTGTCGAGCTTCCTGGACAACGCCCCCACCTACCTGACGTTCTTCAACTCGGCCCTCGGCTCGCTGGGCCTGTCCGAGTCGATGGTGCCGGGCCTGCTCGGGCACGGCGAGGCTTCGCTGATCAACCCCGAGTTCATCCATGACCTGCAGGCGATCTCGGCCGGCGCGGTCTTCATGGGCTCCATGACGTACATCGGCAACGCGCCGAACTTCATGGTCAAGTCCATCGCCGAGGAGGCGGGCATCCCCATGCCGAGCTTCTTCGGCTACCTGCTGAAGTGGTCGCTGCCGGTGCTCGTGCCGGTGTTCGCGCTGGTCACCTTCGTCTTCTTCCGCTAAGGAGGTCCGGGAACCATGGCCGAAACGACACGTCCCGCGAAGCCGTCGTTCTACGAGGTCGTCTTCCGCGGCAAGCCCAAGGTGGTGCGCGCGTTCATGCACGGCCTGACCATGGGCGCCGGCGGCACGCGCACGCTGTTCTTCAGCTTCACCGACGGCATCGCCCACGAGGGCAAGGTCGAGCGCCTGGCCGAGAAGGTCGGGCTGCTGGACGCCGGCTGCCACGTCGTCATGGACGCGGACACCGCCGCCCTGGTCAAGTCGCTCGCCAAGCGCATCTCCCGCGAGATGGGCATCGAGATCTCCTCGCAGAAGCGCATCAAGGCGGCGCGGCTGGCCTTCACCTACCGCGCCTACAACCCGAAGCACGACGATGCGATCCTGCGCTACCTGAAGGCGCTGCCCGAGGGCGTGAAGCTGCAGGGGTTCAAGCACGACGTGAAGTCGGACCCGTCGTCCAAGGGCGTCGAGGCCTATGCCGTCGCCCACGACTTCGAGGCCTCGGGCGCCGGCGAGATCACCGGGCCGGTCGATGCGCTGGTCGCGGTGCGGCAGGCGGCGGCCGACTACCCGCTGATCACCCTGCAGGACATCGAACTGACCCTGGCCTGAGGCGGCGAGCCCGCCACCGACAGGAACGCCCCCGGGCCTTCGGGCCCGGGGGCGTCTTCGCAACCGGCGACCGCCGGCCTCAGCGCACGAGCATGAGCTTGGCCGAAGCCGCACCGCCCGGCGCGACCATGCGCACGACGTAGGCGCCGGACGCCGCCGCGCGCCCGTCGCCGTCGCGGCCGTCCCAGGCGATCTCGTGCACGGCGGCTTCCAGCGGTCCGTCCAGCAGCGTGCGGACGCGGCGGCCGCGCAGGTCGAAGACGGCCACGACCACCCGCCCCGCCCGCGGCACGGCGCAACGGATGGTGGTCGACGGGTTGAACGGGTTGGGCCGGGCGTCCAGCACGGCAAGGCCCGCAGGCGGCGGCGGCGGCTCGGCGATCACCTTCACGGTGACGAGTTGCAGGCACCAGCCCTCGAGGCTGCCGGCGTCACCCGGGGCCAGGTCGGCCGCGCGCAGGGTCCACGCGCCCTCGGACGGTTCGCCCACCAGCATCCGCAGGTCGCCGGCCGGCGCCAGGTCGCCCGCGTACCAGGCCGACGTCGCGTCCTCGTGGCGACCGTCGGCGAGCTTGAGCGGCACCGTGGTCCCGGCCGGGCTGGTCAACGTCAACTGCACGTCGCCCGCCCAGGCGTGCTGCCAATCCACGTGCACGCGAACGCCGCCCACGACGCCCAGGCCCGAGACCGCCACCACCGAGGGCAGTCCCGCCGCCGCGCCGTCGGGAATCGGCCCGCCCGCGCCGCACAGCACCGTGTCGGCCGCGGCAGGCAACACCAGGTCCGGAAGCGTGACCATCGCCTGAGCCGCGGTTTCGACCTCGAGGCGGACCCCGGCGAGGCTGTCCGCGGACGCGCCGACGGCATAGCGCCCCGGCACCAGGTCGCCGAACGCGAAGCTGCCGCCGGCCGTGGTGACGGTCGCCCGCCCGCCGGGTTCGAGCCAGACGGCGGCGCCGGCCACGGGCGCGCCCTCGGCATCGACCACGCGGCCCACCAGCCCCGCATCGGCCGCCGGGGCGTGCAGCAGCCACTCGACGGCGTTCTGCAGCAGGCGCGTGCGTTCCAGCACGTCGAGCCGGTTCCAGGACACGGCCAGGTGCACGGCCAGGCCGTGCTCCCGGTCGCCGTCGCCGTCGAGCGCCGTCGCCGCCGCGCTGCCGTCGTTCCAGGTGGCCGCGACCGTGGCGGTCGCCGTCGGCCGCAGCGCATCACCGTCGGCATACCCGCGACCGACCAGGTCGATGACGCCGAAGATCGGCGCAGGGCGCTCGGCCAGCGCATGTCCCGTCGTCCGCACGTTGAGGCTGTCGCCCCGGTCCCCGGCCCAGTCCGCCACCCCCAGCACGCCGGCCAGGAAGTCCGTGTCGCCGCGCATCGCCGCCGCCAGGTCGCCGCCCTCGCACAGCACGCGGCCGCCGGCCTGCACGCGCGCCAGCAGCGGATCGCGCACCGACGCCGGCACCGCGTCAGGCCGGTCGCCGCAGGACATCAGCACCAGGTCATAGTCGGTCCAGGCCGCCGGCTGGATCATCCCCGAGGGTTGGTACGACACCGTGTATCCCAGCGTGATCAGCGTCGACACCATCGCCAGGCCCGAGCCCGCGGGCAGCGTGGCGTACTGGCCCGCCGTCACGGCCCCCGTCTTGTCGGTGCGGTCGCCGAACGCGTGGACCACGCCCGGCGTCAGGTTCAGGTCCACGACGATGATCGAGCCGGATACCGGCGCCAGCGGGATCGTCGGCACCGGCGTCGTCTCGCCCACCGTCAGCGGCACCAGGCGCGGGAGATAGCCGTTGAGCGTGCAGTCGGCGAGGTAGTCGCCCACCGGCAGGGCAGTCGAGACGAAGTGGCCGTCGGCGTCGGCCACCGCGGCCGCCACCAGCACGCGATCATCGGCGCGGCGCAGTTCGACCCGGGCGCGCAGCGGCTCGCCCGACACCGCGTCCATGATCGTGCCCAGCGCCGGGTAGCGCGGCGCCACCGCCAGCTCGGTGCGCCAGTCGTTGGCGCCGTACAGCAGCGTGCGCTCGAAGTCCAGGGCGTCGTAGCCCCAGCGGGACACCGTCACCGTCGTCGGTCCGGCCGGCAGGTCGGGCTCGTGCTTCCACCAGCCCTGGCCGTCGGTGGTCGTGTCCACGAGGATCCCCCCGCGGCGGTCGGTCACCACGACCCGCGCCCCGGACACCGCCAGGCCGGTGGCGACATCCGTCACCCGCCCGGCCACCGTGCCCACCGCCGGCACGACCGGGATCTGCGTGACCACGGCCCGGTAGCCGTCCTTCAGCAGCGCGGCAGTCACCTGGCCCAGCGAATCGGGTCGGACCTGGAGCGTCAGCGCCCGGTAGGGCGTGGTCCCCGAGTCGTGGATGCCGCACCCGCGCACCGCCAGCGCCAGGCCCGCCTCGGCCGCGCTCCCGGTCACGTTGCCCCCGGCGAGCGGCGCCAGCAGGTCGACCATGCCGTAGCCGCCCACACCCGCCTGGATGCGCGGCGAGGTCAGGTCCGCGGCGCCCGACACCGGGATCAGCCGCTGGAACAGCACGCGGCCGGTGCCGGCGTCCCGGCCCTCGAGCCGAAGGTCCTCGCCGTACCGCGGCCGCAGTCCGCTGAAGGTCGCCGTGCCGGCCCCGGCGAGGCGCGCGTGGACGGGGTCGACACCCCAGCCGCCGAGCGTGAGGTCGACGGCCTCGATACCCTCCTGCAGCCCGCCCAGCGTCACCGCGACGCTGCCCGGCTGGCCCACCTGCAGCGTTGCGGGCGTCGTCTGCACCGCCACCGTCGCGGCGACGACCACCGGTATGCTTTCGCGATGCGGCAGCAGGTTGCGGCCCGTGACCGTCAGCACGACCGACGATTCGCCTGCGGCCGGCACCTCGAGCGGCACGGCCGCGTAGCCCGACGCGTCGGTCACGGCCGTGCCGTGCAGCACGCCCGCGCTGGTGACCGCGACCCGCGCACCGGCGACGCCTGCATCCACCGGCAGCACGTCGACGCCCGGCGCCAGGAAGCCCTGGTGCCGCACCGTCAGCGGCACCGGCAGCGCCGTCCGCACCTGCAGCGAGCAGTCGCCGAAGATGTTGTACTGCTCCACCAGCTGGCGGCCCTCGTCGCCCGGGTACACGTCCAGCACCTTCATGATGCCGCCCTGGCACAGGGCGCCGATCTCGTCGGCGGCTCCCGAGGCCAGCAGGGCCATGGCCTCCTCCTGCATCACCGTCGGCGGCACCCAGGGCGTCGTGGTCGAGGCGCTGTACATGGCGATCGCGCCGGCGGGCACCGACGCCGAACCGGTGCGCAGCCAGGCCTCGGCGAAGCACTCCGGGTCGCTGAAGCGGCCGTTGGCGCAGCTGACGTCGATGACCCAGGGCAGCCGCGCGCCGTTGGCCAGCGCGTGCACGTCGGCGATGTTGAACTCGGGGTTCGACCACGACGTGCCCGAGCCGTGGCCCAGGTAGTTCAGCAGGCTGCGCCCGTCGTTGATGGCCGCGGACAGCATGGCGCCCGTGGCGGCGGGCTCGTAGATGCGGTCGACGTCGGTGAACGTCCAGCCCAGCAGGACGTCGCGCAGGCCGTCGGCGCGCTGGGCGTCGGTGGGCGTGCCCTGGTTCGACGCCGCGCCGGTCGCGTGGGCGTACCAGGCTCCGTCCGGCTCGGGATCGCGCTCGTAGGCCACCAGCTTCACGAGCTGGGTCTGCAGCTCGGTCAGGTCGCGGGCCGACACGCGCGACACGAAGAGGTCGGGGTAGAGATCGTCCTCGTCCATCTGCGCGTAGCGCGTGTCGTCGTCGGCCTGCTCGTAGGCGCCGCGGAACCCGGGCACCAGGGGTTCGTCGCCCATGAGCACCACGTAGGTCAGCCCCGCAGGCTCTTCGTAGCGCGCCCGCACCGTGTCGCGGATGGCGTCGGCGGTGCCGCCGGCCTGCTCGACCACCAGCATGAGCGGCGCGATGCCGCGTTCCCGCTTCCACTGCACGAAGTCGCCGACGGCGTTCACGAACGCCGCGGGCACGACCACCAGCATGCGCCCGCCCGTCGTCACCGGGCGGTACTTGTCGGCAGCGGGCGGATTGGCGAAGCGGCCGGCCAGCACCGGCCGGAAGGCGTCGGTCACCTCCGGCGCCTCGCCTGTCGCGCCGGGCACTGACACCGCCAACTCGATCGCTTCCAGCACCAGCAGGACGCCGCGGTCCACGTCCCAGCGCACCGGCGCCAGCCGCAGGCCCAGGCCGCGCACGCCGTGCAGCCGGTAGGGACGACCCGCGCCCACCGCGTCGGCGGGATGCAGGCCTCCCGCATAGGCAGGGCCGAACTCCAGCGCATGGGCCGCCGGATCCTCGGTGCGCGGCAGGTTGCCCCGCGACGGCCGCACCGGGGCGTCGATCGGCACCTCGCGCCAGCGCTCGGAGACGATGGACACCACGGGGGCCCCGCCCTCGCCCAGGGCGACCTGCACCGGAAACACCGGAAGGTCCGGCGCGCCCGCATCCAGCGAGGGGTAGGCGCCGGGCAGCCCCACGCGGACCAGCGGGCGGCCCTGTTCCACGACCCCGGCCAGGTCGATCCCCGGCACCGTCACCGTCACGCGCAGCTGCCCGGGCGCCAGCTCCCGCACCGCGACCGACGGCGCGGCCGGGCCCCCGGGGCCGTCCCAGGCGGCGCGCGACGACACCGGCCCGCACAGGACCAACGCCAGCACCACGGCGGCAATGTGCTTGAACATGGGCGATCACCGGCAATGGACAACGGGCCCCGGCACCATGCCGGGGCCCATCAGTGTACCAAAGTCCGCTGGCCGCGGGCAACGGGCCCCGCCACGCCCTAGGTCTCCTCGTTGCGCACCTTCAGCTTCAGCGCGATGAGCTCCTCGTGCCGGACGCCCAGCAGGTTTGCCACCTTGTGCATGAGCGTGTCCTCGTGGGCCTCGAGCACGCCGTCGCTGTAGACCACGCGCCACATCAGCTCGAGCACCGCCAACTTGCGCTCGCGCGGGAAGTCGTTGTTCACCAGCCGGGCGAACTGGTAGAGATCCTCGGCCCCGCGCCGCTCGCGTTCCGCCACCACCAGCAGCTCGGCCGTCTCGTCCTCGCCCAGCCCGAAGCGGCCGGCCACCAGGTCGGCCACCAGGCGGCGCTCCTCGTCGCTGAAGTCGCGATCGGCGTGGGCGGCTTCCAGCAACAGGGCGCAGGTGGCGATGCGCAGGCGTTGCGCCTCGTCCAGCGGCGCCTGGCTGCCCATGCGCTGGCTGAAGAACTGCTGGATGCGGTCGAGCATGGTGTCCGTCCTTCGCGTTCAGACCTCGCGGCGGGTCCAGCCGGCCGCGGGCAGGGTCAGCACCTCGTAGGGGATCGTGCCCAGCAGGTCGGCCAGCATCTCGGCCGAGATGCGCTCGTCGCCCTGCCGGCCCAGCAGCACCGCGTCGTCGCCGGCGTCCGCGCCGGGGATGTGGGTCACGTCCGCCATGCACAGGTTCATGCAGATGCGGCCCACCAGCGGCGCCCGCCGGCCGCGCACCAGCACGTGGCCCCGCCCGGACAGGGCCCGGGGCCAGCCGTCGGCGTAGCCCACCGGCAGCACCGCGATGCGGCTGTCGGTCATGGCCTTCCAGGTGCGCCCGTAGCCCACGGTCTGCCCCGCGGGCACCTCGCGCACCTGGGCCACCCGAACCCGCCAGGTCACTGCCGGTTCCAGTTGCGGTTCGGCGCGGCCCCGCTGCCGCACCGCGACGCGGGTCTCGCGCGAGGGCCAGATGCCGTAGGCCGACACGCCGACCCGCGCGATGTCCGCGTGCGACCGGTCCCACAGCAGCACCGCCGCGCTGCAGCTCATGTGCGTCTCGCAGCCGTCGACGCCCAGCGCGCGCAGGGCGTCGCGATGGGCATGGAAGCGTGTCATCTGCGCCTCGGCGAAGCCGTGGTCGGTGGTGTCCTCGATGTCGGCGAAGTGGCTCGAGAGGCCGGCGACGACGACGCCGGGCACAGCCCGCAGCGCCGCGACGGCCGCGGCCAGCTCGCCCTCGACCAGGCCCTGGCGATTGACGCCCGTCTCGACCTTCAGGTGCACGCGCACCGGTGCGCCCGCCTCGGCCACCGCCTGCGCGCCGGCGAGCGAGCCCACCGTCAGTTCGACGTCCAGCGCGGCGGCCTCGGCCGCCTCCCAGGCCAGCGCGGGGCCCAGCACGATGATGCGCGCGTCGATCCCGGCGTCGCGCAGCACCCGCGCCTCGCGCAGGCTGTGCACGCCGAGGATCTGGGCGCCCCCCGCCAGGAACGCACGGGCCGCGATCAGCGCGCCGTGGCCGTAGGCGTCGGCCTTCACCACCGCCAGCAGACGCGTCGGCGGCGCCACCAGCCCGCGGAACACCTGCATGTTCCGGCTGAGGGCGCCGCCGTCGACTTCGATGGTCAGCCAGGACGGCCGGGTGTCGTCAGCCGACCGCCTGGTCGGCCTTCCTCCGCTTTCGCTGGGCGCAGGCTTCCTTGTCCTTGCAGGCACCGTAGAGCTCCAGGCGATGACGGTAGATCTGGAAATCGTTCTCTTCGGCCAGCTTCTCCTGAAGGGCCTCGAGACGCGGATTGTAGAACTCGAAGATCTCGCCGCACTCCAGGCAGATCATGTGGTCGTGGTGCTCCACGTCCGAATGACCCTCGTAGCGCGCGAGACCGTCGCCGAAGCGCCGCTCCTCCACCAGGCCGCTCTCCACCAGCAGGTGCAGCGTGCGGTACACGGTGGCGTAGCCGATGCGCGGATTCGCCTTCTTGACCTCGTTGAGCAGCTCCTCGACCGAAACGTGCCCGTGCATGCGGAAGAACGTCGCGATGATCGTGTTCCGCTGCCGGGTCGTCTTCAGGCCCTTGCGCTGGATGAACTCGGCAAAGGCCGCTTCCTTCTCTTTGACGAGGCTTTCGTCGATCTGCTTGTTCGGTTTCACGGGCATGATGACCTCTCAAAGGGGACCTGGCCGGGGTGGTTCTCCAACAGCTTTCGATTTTGAAAACTGTTTTCGTATTCCACGATAGTCCCGGGCGGATTCCCTGTCAAGGCCCTGCCTCAGGGAAAGATC
>DAOPJF010000095.1:0-8389 GCA_035399525.1 Candidatus Krumholzibacteriia bacterium
CGACGGGCGCGTGCGGCTCGAGTACCCCATCGGCCAGGAGATCTTCAGCACCGCGGGCTGGATCAGCAGCCTGCGCGTGAACCCGGACGGCGACCGCGTGGCCATCGCCGAGTGCCCGATGCGGGGCGACAACGTCGCCTTCATCCGCATCGTGCACCGCGACGGCCAGGTCGAGGATCTGGGCCTCGGCGGCTCGTGGGGCGTGCTCTGGGATCGCGACGGCGAACGGCTGTGGAGTTCCCGGGGCAACGCGCTGCAGGTCCACGAACCGGGCAGGGAACCGCGCCGGGTCTACGAGGCCCCGACCGGGATCAGCCCGGTCGACGTCGACGCCGAGGGCCGGATGCTGGTCATCACCGTGGTGAACCGCCGGGAGATGATCGGCCGCGCGCCCGGTGCGCCCGGCGAGACGAACATCAGCTGGCTCGACTGGTCCACGCCGCGCGGCATCTCCGACGACGGGCGCCTGGCCTTGTTCGAGGAGGGGAACTACTTCGACAAGGGCGGCTACGCCCTCTTCGCGCGGCGCCTCGACGGGTCGCCGGCGGTGATGCTGGGCAACGGCAGCATGATCGCCCTTTCGCCCGACGGGCAGCACATGGCCGTGGGCCGGTTCCTGGGCGAGGGCCGGCGGGCCATCGAGATCATGCCGATCGGGGCCGGGCAGATCCGGCCGGTGAACTCGGGCGAGTTCACTTTCACGGCGGCGACCGGAGCGTGGATCGCCGGGCCCGGCCGGTGGGGGCGCCTGGTCACCGGCGTGACCACCGCGGACGGGCGCCGCACCATCGCCCGGTTCGACCTCGACGCGGACACCGCCCCGGTGCCGCTGATCGGCCCGGACTTCGCGCTCTCGACCCGGCGGTTCGCCGTCGCGGCCGACGGGTCGCGGCTGGTCGTCAGCGACGCCGACGGCGGCGCGGCCTGGTTCGGCCTGGACGGCTCGGGTCCCCACCCGGTCCAGGGCATCGCGCCGGACGAGGAGATCCTGGCCTTCACCGCGGACGGCTCGGGCCTGTACGTCCTGGCGTCCGCGACGCTGCCCGCGCGGATCACCATCGTCGACCCGGACACCGGCGCCCGCCGCCCCTGGCGCGAGATCGCGCCGCTGGATCCGTCCGGGGTCTTCACCGTCGACCGGTTCTACATCACGCCCGACGGGGCCGGCTACGTCTACTCGGTGCGGCGAGCCCAGTCGCGGCTGCAGATCATGGAGCCGATACCGCGCTAGCGGGTGTGCGCGGGTTGCGGCGCGGCCCAGCTACGCTTCCAGCAGCACCCGTGCCCGGTCCAGCGCCGCGTCGATGTCGGCGGTGATGTTCTCGCGCCCCAGCGTATCGACCAGGCCCGCCTTCGTCAGCGTGGCCAGGGGCACCGGCTGCACGCCCGAGAACACCACGTGCGTGCCCGACTTGGCCGAGCGCTTGCACACGTCCTCGAGCGCGTGCAGGGCCGTCGCGTCGATGGCCGGCACGTGCCGCAGGCGCAACACCAGCACCTTCGGGGCGCGGTCGATGCGGTTGATGGCGGTCTTGAACTTGTCGGCCGCGCCGAAGAAGAAGGGCCCGTAGACCTCGAACACCGCCACGCCCTCGGGCACGTCGCGGTGCACCAGGGCGCCGGGGTCGCCGTTCTCGTCCTCCTCCCTCAGCGAGGGGACGTAGCCCGCCTGGGTGACGTCGCTCATGCGCTTCATGAACAGCAGCGCGCTCAGCACCACGCCCACCTGGATGGCGATGGTCAGGTCGACCACCACCGTCAGCACGAACGCGTTGACCATCACCACGACGTCGCTCTTGGGGCTGCGCAGCAGCTTCAGGAAGTAGCGCCACTCGCTCATGTTGCCGGCCACCACCAGCAGGATGCCCGCCAGCGCGGCCATGGGAATCAGCGCCGCCCAGCGGCCGAACACCAGCATCAGCAGCAGCAGGGTGAGGGCGTGGATCATGCCGGCCACGGGTGTCTTGCCGCCGTTGCCCACGTTGGTCGCCGTGCGCGCGATGGCGCCGGTGGCGGGGATGCCGCCGAACAGCGGCGCGGCGAGGTTGGCCGCGCCCTGGGCGACGATCTCCATGTCCGAGCGGTGGCGGCGGCCGGTCATGCCGTCGGCCACGACCGCCGACAGCAGCGACTCGATGCCCGCCAGCAGCGCGATGGCCAACGCCGGCGAGAACAGCTGGCTGACCATGGTCCACGACAGGTCCGGCAGCTTCGGCGCCGGCAGGGACGAGGGCACCGAGCCGAAGCGCGAGCCGATGGTCTCGACCGGCAGGTGGAACAGCTGCACCGCCAGGGTGGCCAGGATGATGGCCAGCAGCGACCCGGGCACGCGCCGCGTCACCCGGGGCCAGGCCCAGACCAGCGCCGTCGTCCCCAGGCCGATGCCCAATGCCCACGGGTTCCAGGTGGGCAGCGCCGCGGCGTAGGCCTGCAGCTTGGGCAGGAACGGCCCGGGCACCGACGCCATCTGAAGGCCCAGCAGGTCGCGCACCTGGGTCACCGCGATGATCAGGGCGATGCCCCCGGTGAAGCCCACGGTCAGCGGGTACGGGATGAAGCGGATGACGCCGCCCAGCCGCGCCAGGCCCATGATCAGCAGCAGGGCGCCGGCCATGAAGGTGGCCGTCTGCAGCCCGCTGTAGCCGTACTTGTGCACGATCTCGGCCACCAGCACCACGAAGGCGCCGGTGGGGCCGCCGATCTGCACGCGGCTGCCGCCGAGGGCCGAGATGATGAAGCCGGCGACGATGGCCGTGGCCAGGCCCTGCTCGGGGGTGACGCCCGAGGCCACGCCGAAGGCGATGGCCAACGGCAGCGCGACCACGCCGACGATGACGCCGGCGGTCAGGTCCTGCATGAAGAGGGCGCGGGTGTAGCCCTCCTTCAGCACGGTGATCAGCTTGGGTTCGAGCTTCGAAGCGGACGTGGCGGAGCCTTCTTTCCGCGGCCTGGGCCGCGACCAGGGTCCGCAGTCGGCGGCCGCGGGCAGATCGCGGTCTTGGCTGCGCGGCCAAAACATACCGGCCGCGGGGGAGTTGGCAAGGGGAATCCGAGGTTCGCCCCGGGGGCTGGTCAGGCGGTGTCCCGGTTGGTCCGGACGTCGGCCCGGGTGCCCGCCCGGTGGGCCAGGGCGGCCGCGGCGAGGATCAGCCCACCCCCGACCAGGCTCAGCAGGTCGGGCCGCTCGCCCCACACCGCGAAGCCCACCGCCAGGGCGAACAGCACGTGCAGGTAGCTGAACACCGCCACCTTGTTCACCCGCGCGTGGTGGTAGGCGAAGGTCAGGCCGTACTGGCCGCCGGCCGCGAACACGCCCGTGCCCGCCAGCGCCCACCACTGCCCCGCCGTCGGGTCGGGCCGCTGCAGCAGCGCGAACGGCAGGGTGGCCAGGGTCGAGACCAGGCTGAAGGTGAAGATGATGCGGTTGGGATCGGACCGGCCCTTCAGCGAGCGCACCGCCGCATAGGCCGCACCGGCGAACAGCCCCGAGGCGATCCCCGCCAGCGCCGGCAGCGGCGAGTAGTCGAAGGCCGGCTTGATGACCAGCACCGCGCCGAGGAAGGCCACCAGCAGCGCCGGCCGCATCCCCCTGACGAGGGGCTCGCGCAGCAGCACCACAGCCAGCAGGGTGGCGAAGAAGGGCGAGGTCTTGTTCAGCAGCGACGCATCGGCCAGGGTCAGGCTGCCCAGCGCCACGAAGTAGAACCAGACCCCCAGCAGGCCGCACAGGGCGCGGCCCAGCAGCAGGGGCCAATGAGGCGTTCGGGCGAAGGGGTTCTGCCGGGTGCGCACCATCACCAGGGTGGTGAGGCCCAGGGTGACCAGGTTGCGCACGCACACCTTCAGGGCCACGGGCAGGTCGCCGGCCAGCTTCACCGAGGCGCCCATCAGCGCGAAGCTCAGGCCCGAGGCCGCCATCCAGGCCAGGGCCCGGGGCACGTCGTCGCGGCTGGAGGCGTGCGCGGGAGGGGCCAAGAGGTTTCCTTTTCGGGGCCGGCGCTCTATGCTCGGGGGGCGCGCCGAAGATAGGAACCCCGCCCGCGACCGTAAAGGACCGACCGGTGGCCGACCGCCCGAACCTGCAGCTGCGCCTGGACGATCCCGCCGCCGACGAGGCGATGCGGCGCGTCTGCGCGCTGGTGGCGGGCGCCGGCGGGCGGGCCTGGCTGGTGGGCGGCGGCGTGCGCGACGCGGCGCTGGGCCTGGTGACCCGCGACGTCGACCTCGAGGTGTTCGGCCTGACGCCGGGCGACCTGCGCCGCGCGGTGGAGGCCGTTTTCGCCGTGGACCTGGTGGGTCAGTCGTTCGGCATCCTCAAGCTCAAGGGGCTGCCCATCGACCTGGGGCTGCCCCGGCGCGAGACGAAGCAGCCCCAGGTCGATGGGCAGCCCCTTGAGCTTGAGGATGCCCATCGACCTGGGGCTGCCCCGGCGCGAGACGAAGCTGGGCACCGGTCACCGGGGCTTCGCCGTGGACACCGATCCCGACCTGGACCTGCCCACGGCCGCGGCGCGGCGCGACTTCACCATCAACGCCATCTACCTCGACCCCCTGACGGGGGAAGTGGCCGATCCCTGCGGCGGGCTGGGCGACCTCGCGCGCCGCGTGCTGCGGCACACCGGGCCCGCGTTCGCCGAGGATCCGCTGCGCGTGCTGCGGGGCATGCAGCTGGTGGCGCGCTTCGACCTCGAGCCCGATCCGGCGACGGTGGCGGTGTGCCGCGCCATGGACACCGAGGGGCTGCCGGCCGAACGGCTGTTCGAGGAGTGGCGCAAGCTCATCGTGCTGGGTGCGACGCCGTCGCGGGGGCTGCGCTTCCTCGAGGCGACCGGGTGGCTGCGGCACTACCCCGAGCTGGCGGCGTTGCAGGGCGTGGCGCAGGACCCGCGCCACCATCCCGAGGGCGACGTGTGGGTGCACACGCTGCACGCCATGGATGCGTTCGCCGACGAGCGGCTGGGCGATCCGTGGGAGGACCTGGTGGTCGGCCTGGCGGTGCTGGGCCACGACCTGGGCAAGGTCGAGCGCACCACCGTCGAACAGGACGGGCGCATCCGCAGCATCGGCCACGAGCAGGCGAGCGTCGTCGGCCTGCGGAGCTTCCTGCAGCGCCTGACCGACCACCGGCGGTTGCTCGCCCAGGTCGAGCCGCTGGTGCTCGAGCACGGCAAGCCGCAGCAGCTGTTCACCGCGGGCGCGTCGGACGCCGCGGTGCGCCGCCTGGCCGACCGGGTCGGCCGCATCGACCGGCTGGTGCGCGTGGCCCGCGCCGACTTCGGCGGCCGGCCGCCGTTGCCGCGCGGCTTTCCGGCGGGTGACTGGCTGCTCGAACGCGCGGCGGCCCTGGGGGTGCTGTGCGGGAAGCCGGCGCCGCTGGTGCAGGGGCGTCACCTGGTGGCGCTGGGAGCGACGCCCGGCGTGGGCTTCGCCTCGTTGCTCGGGGCCTGCTACGAGGCGCAGCTGGCGGGCTCGATCACCACCGAGGCCGAGGGCCTGGCGCTGGCGCGGCGGCTGCTGCAGGACGGCGCGGGGGACTAGTCGATCGTCTCGATGACGAAGGTGGCGTGCCGGCGGTCGGGCTCGACGCAGCTCAGGCAGGTGGTGCGGCCGTTGCGCCAGCTGCGGGTGTAGCGGTCGACGCTGTGACCTTCGCCCCAGCGCGCGGTGCAGGCGTCCTGGAAGCGCCCCGCGAACTCCACGGCCGCGTACTTGGCCTCCATCACCCGCACCATCACCGTGCGCACGATGCCCTTCTCCACGAACACGCTGACGGCGGTGCGCCACTGCCGGTCCTCGTCCAGGTACTTGTCCAGGCAGGGGTACACGCGGAAGCTGCCGTCGAACACCTCGAGGGTGCAGTTGTCCACGTCGAGGCGACGCCCGCGCAGCGGACCGCGGCGGCCGAAACGGCGCCACAGCGGCGGACGGCGCAGGCCGGCCCGGGTGTGCGCCTCCGCGGGCAGCGGGGCCCCGACGGCGAGCGGGGTGTCGTTGATGCGGATGATCAAATCTTTCACCAGGATAGGCCCTCAGGCTGGATGGAAGCCTGTGGAAACGGCACTGCGAACAGACCGCATCCCCCGGACGGCCGCAGCAATCATCGTACCAGTATACCGGAGAGGCCCGGTCAGTTCTAGCCCTCTTGAGGGGCGCCGGCCAGGATGGTGAACGGTTCCTCGCGCACCAGGCGCCGGTCGAGGTAGACCCGGAAGCGGTACTCGCCCGGCTCGCGCCCCTTGTCCGGATCGATGTTCAGGGTCGAGTCGAGGCTGACCCCGGGTCCGGCGACGGCCTGGTGCTCGTGCTCGATGTCGTTCAGGTTCACCGCATCGAGCCAGCGGATGTCGGCGCCGCAGCCGGAATCGGCGACCGTGATGCGGAACTCCGCGAAACGACGGAACATCTCGCGCCCGTCGGGGCGAATCCAGGCCAGGTGCACGGTGTAGTCGCGGTCGGCCTCGAGGTTCGCGAAGTCGGCGAAGGCGTAGACCCGCGCCTTGTCGGCGACGGTGAAGGTGCGGCTCTCGCCGCTGCGCTTGCCGCTCTTGCGGCTGACCTTGCCGTAGAACGCGACGTCCAGGCGGGGTTCGCCCTCGGCCGCGGCCTGGTCGGGGCGGGCGGTGCGCAGGGCGTTGGCCTCGCGGCTCTCGCAGCCGCCGGCCGCCAGGGCGGCGGCCAGCAGGAGGGCGGGCAGGGCAGGGCGCAGTCGCATCACGAGGCTCCTTCCATCGCAAGGGGCGGGTCCCGGCGGACCCGCCCCGATCGTTCGCCGTCGCCGACCGGCGCGGCTACTTCAGCAGCGTCATCTTGCGGACCAGCGTGCCGCCCGGCGCCTGCAGGCGGCAGAAATACAGGCCCGAGGCGGCGCGCGCCCCGCGGTCGTCGTCGCCCTTCCAGGTCACCGCGTGCGGGCCGGCGGGCAGCACGCCCGCGACCAGCGTGCGCACCAGGCGGCCGTTCACGTCGTACACCGTCACCGTCACGTCGCCCTGCTTCGCCAGCGAGAAGCGGATCTCGGTGCTGGGGTTGAAGGGGTTCGGACGGTTCTGGTCCAGCGCCAGGCGCAGGGGCTCGGCCCCGGGCACCGGCGACTGGCCCGACGAGATGGTGAACGGCGCCGCCGACTCGACCGTCGTCACGTGGCCGACCGCATCGTACACCTCGACCCGGATGCGGCACTGGTCCTGGGCCTTGTCCCAGCCGCCCTGCGAGCCCAGCGGCAGGCCGACCACCGGGTCGAGCTGCCAGGTGAACGCCTGGTTGTAGGGGCCGCGGCCGAGCTCGGTCCAGGGGCCGTCGGTCGTGGTCTGCAGGAAGATGCGCGCCTCGACCACGCCCACGTCGTCGCCGTGGGTCCAGGTCACCTGGTACTCGGTGCCGCCCTGGATGACCTCGCCGCCGTCGGGGGCGACCATCGCCGCGCTGGGCGCCGTCGTGTCGGCCGCGATGGGGTAGCCCACCAGGGTCACGTCATCGACGCCGGCCTCGACCACCGAGCCCGCACCCGCGTCCTCGGCGATGAAGCGCAGCTGCAGCTGGTCGCCCAGGCCGGGGGCCAGGTTCTCCAGCGCGAACACGTGCTCGCTCCACGAGCGGTCGCTGGCCAGGGTGTTCTCGAGGTCGAACCAGGTGCCGCCGTCGAACGCCGCCTGCACCGTCCAGATGTCGGCGCCGGGGTTGTTGCCCGTGTCGTTGGTGTACCAGCGCCAGTAGCGCAGCTCCAGGCTGGTGACGCCCGACACGTCGTACACCGGGCTCAGCAGCGTGGTGCGGCCGCCGTCCACGTCGGCCACGCCCTGGGCGCTGCCCACCGGGTCGTCGCCGGTGATCCAGCACAGCGTGCCGGTGGGCGTGTGATCGTCCTCGGGCTGCACGTACACGCTGTTGTTGATGACGGCGTTGGGATCGATGCGCACCCACTGGCCGGTGGTGGCCGTGTCGCCGGCCTGGCCGCTGGTCCAGCCGTCGTCGCTCTCCATGTCCGACGAAGCGATGGCCACGGGCTCGATGACGGCAAACGCGTAGGGAGAGAAGGGGCCGCCCGCCGGCTCGACGCTGGCGTTGCCCGCCACGTCCCGGCCGGTGAACCAGAACTGCACCCGCGTGCCCAGGGGCTGGCCGGGGATGTCGCCGGCGTACTCGCCCGGCTGCCCGGTGGGCGCCAGCGGCAGCTCGAACGGGCCGCCGGAAGCCGACGACGTGTAGTAGGCGCGCACCTCGGCCACACCCGACGCATCGGTCGCGGTCGTGGTGACGGTGTACGGACCGGCGGTGTCGGTGGTCGCGCCCGGCAGGTTCGCGGTGGCGAACGACGGCCCGAGCACGTCGACCAGCGCGAAGTCCACCTGCGTGGGCAGGGCTTCGGCCACGGCCACGTTCCAGACCGTGT
>DAOPJF010000096.1:0-8375 GCA_035399525.1 Candidatus Krumholzibacteriia bacterium
TGATGGTGGTGCATCCGTCGGGCAACAGCTACGTGCTGGAGGGCCTGGACGCGCAGTTCCTGGACTCGGCCGCCGGCTGGGAGACCACGCGCAACCTGCGCTTCCGCGCCTTCCACCGCGAGAACGCCTGGATGGACCAGCTGGTCGACGACCTGAAGGCGCCCGAGACCGCCGACTGGTCGGCCCCGGCGCCCGCGCTGCCGCCCGACGAGAACGAGGACCAGGCCCTGCGCGCCATCTGGGGCGGCCTGCACCAGGCGGTCAGCGACCAGTACGGCGAGGGGCGCGTCGAGCTCTACTTCGCCCGCGACGACACGACCACCACCGTCGAGTTCTGGGGATACGACCCGCGCGCGCTGCAGTTCAACTGGCTGGGCGACGGGCAGGGGGGAACCGGGCTGGACCTGTTGACGGTGTCGACCCGCGACACCATGACCACGGCCTACGACACGTACGTCGACGTGCTGGTGGTCCGGGAATCGCAGGCCGACACGGTGTACGTGCCGCGGCCGTAGGGTCGCCCCCTCCCCGGGCCGCAGCGCTCAGCCCAGCATCTTGGAGCGCAGGTGCTCGATGACGAGCGTGTGCTCGTGCTGGGGGCTGAAAAGGATGACTTCCGAGTCGGCATCCGCGCGGACGGTGTGGCCCGGCGGCCAGTAGAACAGGTCGCCACCGCTGACCTTGTCCGCGCTGCCGTCACCGAAGGTGACCGTCAGCGCGCCCTCGATCAGGTATCCCCAGTGGGGTGCCTGGCAGAGGTCGTTCTCCAGGCCCTTCAGCAGCGGCGCGATGTCCGCGCCGGCGCCCAGCGAGAAGTATTCGCCGCCCATCTTGCCGTAGCCGGTGGCATCCCCGAAATCGGTCTGTTGGCGGGCCACGGCGCCGGGGGCGTCGATCCTGACGGGAACGTCGTTCTTGGCGATCCGCATGGCGTGATCCTTCCGCAAAGAGACACGGACTCAATCAGGATATGTATTGTCCTATATTGTCCAGCGGGAGTCAATGGCGTCGGCAGGAGGTTCAGACGCCCAGGATCAGCAGCCAGGCGATGGTCGACGGCAGCGCCAGCAGGGTGGTGCCGATGATGAGCGCGGCGGCCAGTTGCTCGTCGCCATCCATCTCGCGGGCCATGACGTAGCTGACCACGGCCGTCGGCGTGGCCGCGATCAGCACGACCGCTTTGAGCGCCAGCCCGTCGACGCCCGCCCAGCGCACGCCCATCCAGATCAGCGCGGGGTAGACCACGAGCTTCAGCATCGCCACGACGGTGGTCATGCCCAGCTCGCTCTTCAGCCGCCGCAGGTCGAGGGCCGCGCCCACCGAGATGAGGGCCAGGGGCAGCGCCGTGCGTCCCACCAGTTCCAGCGAGACGTCGAGCGCGCGCGGCTGCGGCAGGCCCGACGCCGACAGCGCGATGCCCACCACCGTGCCCACGGCCAGTGGGTTGGTGACGATGCGGCGCATGGCGTCGAGGAAGGCGCGCCACGGGTCGACGCCGTGCTTGCGGTGCGGCAGCGTGAGCATGGGCACCGACAGCGTGTTGTAGAGGATGACCATCAGGCCCACCACCACCGAGACCTGCCCCACCGCCTCGTCGCCCCACGCGTAGTAGACCAGCGGCAGGCCCAGGAACACCTGGTTGCTGCGGAACGAGCCCTGGGCGATGACGCCGCGGCGCGACGGCGCCGAGCGCCAGCACGCGGCGTAGACCACCAGCGCCATGCCGATGGTGACGGCCGTCATCACGCCGAAGGCCAGGGGATTGACGCTGTCGCGCAGCGGGGTGGTGGCGGCGCTGCGGGCCAGCAGCGCGGGGGCGGCGACCCAGTAGACCAGGCGGGTCAGCACACCGTTGGACTCGGCGGTCAGGAAGCCGCCGCGGCGCAGGCCCCAGCCCAGGGCGATGACCAGGAAGACGGGCAGGACGATGTTCAGGACGGTCATGGGGTCTCCGTAGTCCGCGCGGGCGTTGCGCGGTACGATCGCCCGGCCGGGGGAAGGGGTCAAGGCCCGGCCCTGAAATCCCAGTGCAACGCATTGCTTTCGGGCGCGTCATTCCGTAAACACTACGGATGCGCGGCGGCCTTCCCCTGAGCCGTCGCCGCTGGACCCCTGATCGTGGAGACCGGGCATGCCGATCGGTCGCATCCTGCGCCTTGCCGCCCCTGCGCTCGCCATCCTGCTGGCCGCCTGTTCGTCGTCCGAGGACGCCGGCCCGGTCGCGCCGCCCATGCCGGCCCCGGAGGCCGTAGCTGATCTCGTGGTTGTGGCGGGCTCGGACGGCGCCCTGGCGCTGGCCTGGACGAGCCCGGCGCTGCCTACGGTCGGCGGTGGCGCCGTTGGCTATGACCTGCGCGCCACCGAGCCCGGCCGGCAGGACGATCCCTGGGACGCCTGGACGGCCCTGGCGGCGCCC
Source organism: Candidatus Krumholzibacteriia bacterium (assembly GCA_035399525.1). GTDB lineage: Bacteria > Krumholzibacteriota > Krumholzibacteriia > LZORAL124-64-63 > LZORAL124-64-63 > JACZKN01. Next base: position 2,417 of record DAOPJF010000096.1, read on the forward strand.
GCGGCCGACCCGGCCGGCGGCGCCCGGCACGAGCACACGGCCGGCGGGCTGGAGGCCGGCCGCACCTACGTGCTGGCGCTGCGCGCCCGGCAGGGGAGCGGGCCCTGGTCGGCGATCTCGAACCGCATCGTGGCCACGGCTGCGGTCGACTGCGACCGCACGCGGCCGGCGCCCATTGCCGGGCTGCGGCGCTGGGCGGGCGACCTGACCTCGGTGACCGTGGCCTGGGCCGAGGGCGCCGACGACTCGGTGTACGGCCAGGCCTCGTCGTACGAGGTGCGCTGGTCCCTGGCGCCCATCGACGCGGGCAACTTCGAGGCGGCCACGCCCGCCGGCGGCGAGATCGTGCCCTGCGGCAAGCCGGGGTACATGGCGACCACCATCACCGGCCTGTCGCACCTGGCCACCTGCTGGGTCGCGGTGCGCGCGGTGGACGACGCCGGCCTGCGCTCGGGCCTCGCGCCGGCGGTGCCGGCCCTGGTCGACACCATGCGCCTGTGGTACGTGAACGTGGACGGCACCGGCGACGTGCCGACCATCGAGGCCGCGGTGCACGCCGCCGGCGTGGGCGACACGGTGCTGGTGGCCCCGGGTCGCTACACGTGGACCAACCAGGGCACGGGCGACGCGCACTTCGGGCTCATCAACGTGCAGCGCAACCACACGGGCTTCACGGTGCTGGGCGAGGCGGGGGCCGAGGCCACCATCATCGACGCCGAGCGCGGCGGCCCGTGCATCGTCATCACCGGCGTGGTGCTCGGACCGGGCGAGGAGGTCTCGGACTGGCCCGGCATCACCCTCGACGGCCTGACCCTGACCGGAGGCCGCGCCAACGGGCAGCCCGGCTCGGCCGACGACGCCTACACCGGCGGCGGGCTGACCATGCACCTGAACAGCGCCCACATCCGCAATTGCATCATCCGCGGCAACGAGGCGACGCAGGGCGGCGGCGTGTGGTACGGCGGGCAGGGCGAGCCCAGGCTCGAGAACGTCATCATCGAGGACAACACCGCCGAGTACGGCGGCGGGCTGGTGCTGGTCAACAGCCTCTACGACATCGCGGTCACCGGCTGCACCATCCGCGGCAACCATGCGCGGTCGCAGGGCGGCGGCGTGCTGGTCTACAACCAGCGCGCGACGTTCACCGACTGCGTGATCGAGGACAACCTGTCGGACAACGTCGGCGGCGGCGTGATGCTGGGCGAGAGCGCCCACCTGATCACCCTGCGCGACACGGTGATCCGCGGCAACCGCGCCGACCACGGCGGGGCGGTCTACGCCCTGCGCGCGCCGTTCCTGCTCGAGCGCGTGACGATGGTGGGCAACACGGTCAGCGGCCGCGGCGGGGCGATGATGCTGACGGGCGACCTGCAGTCGGCCGCCCTCGACCACTGCACCGTCGCGGGCAACGTGGCCTCGCTCGGCTGCGCGATCCGCACCGAGAACACGGCCTTCGCGACCATCACCGCGACGCTGTTCGCCGACAACACGGGGGGACAGACTTTCAGCTCGCACTTCGGCGCCGGCTTCGCGCTCGGCTGCAGCGACGTGTGGCGGCCGGCGTCGGACACCTCGTGGCCGCCGCGCTTCACCGACCTGGGCGGCAACGTCGCGGCCGACCCCCTGTTCTGCGGGCCGGGCGACCTGCGCCTGCAGGCCGCGTCGCCCTGCCTGCCGGGGCAGCACCCCGACGGGGCCGACTGCGGCGGCATCGGGGCGCTGGGGGCGTGCGGGGGCTGAGGCGGCGATTTGCGGAACCGGGATCCCGGTGCGACGTTATGCCGATCATGTGTCGTTCCTGGTCCATACTCGCGATCGTCCTGTGGACGTGCCTCGTGCTGCCGGCGGCCTGCCCCGCCGGCCTCGTTGCGCACGGCTGCGCCGAGGACCGGGATCCCGGCTGCCAACACGAGGAGCTGTGCGCGGGGGATCCGTGCAACCTCGTGGCCCTGGTGCGGGACCAGGGTGACGACCATGCCCCGGCCTCCCCGGACGCGGCCCTGCCGCCCGGCGGCCCTGCCCTGACCGCGATTCCCCTGGCCTGCTGCGGCGCCTTCGACGTGCGCCCGCCCGCTGCGCCTGCAGCCGCGCCGTCGCGCGGTTCCCTGCCCCTGCTCTGCTGATCGCCACCGCCCGATCGGGCGAGCCCTGAAACCGTGCGGCATCGGTCTGCGGACCGGTCGGCGCCCGAAGCGTCGGCGCGGTCGGCAGGCCTGGCATCCAGCGAAAGTGAACCACCATGCGATGCAGAAATCCGCTGGCGGCGGCGTGCGCGCTGCTGTCGGCGCTGGGCCTGCTCGCCGTCCCGGCGCCCGCGGCGACCGGGCCGGCAGCAGGCGACGACCTGACCTTCGAACGGGTGTGGACCCTGGTGTCGGAGCACAGTCCGCGCCTGGCGGCCGCCGGCTTCGGGCTGGACGCCAGCGCGGCCGAGAGCCGGCAGGCCGGGCGCGGCCCGAACCCCGAGCTGGCCGTGACCGTCGAGAACTTCGGCGGATCGGGCGAGGCCGCGGGCTTCGGTACCGCCGAGGCCACGGTGGCCGTGGCGCAGGTGCTCGAGCTCGGCGGCAAGCGGGCGCACCGGGCCGAGGAAGCCCGACTGGCGCACGAGCTGGCCGGCTGGGACGCGCTCGACGCGCGATGGCAGGCCCGGGCGGCCGCCCGGGCGGCCTTCGCCCGGGCGTGGGCGGCCCAGGAGGCGATGTCCCTGGCGGACGAGGTGATCGCCACCGCGCGCGACGACTCGGCGGCGGTGCACCGGCGCGTGCTGGCAGGGGCGGCGACGCCGGTGGACCTGGCGCGGGCGCGCGTTGCCGTGGCCTCGGCGGGCCTCGACCGGCGGCGCCGCGACGCCGAGCTGGCGGCGGCGCGCGCGGCGCTGGCGGCGACGTGGGGCGACCGCACGCCGCGGTTCGGCCGCGTCGTGGGCGACCTGGCCGAGGTGGCCGCGCCGCCGTCGCGCACCGACCTGGAGGATCGGCTCGCGGATGCCCCGCGGCTGCAGCGGGGCGCCGCCGCGGCGGCCAGGCAGCAGGCAGCCGTCGCGGCGGCGGTCGCCCTGGGCACGCCCGACCTGACCGCGTCGGCGGGGTACCGGCGCCTGGGGTTGCAGGGCGATGGCGACCACGCCTTCGTCGTGGGCCTGAGCCTGCCGCTGCCCGTGCGCGACACCAACCGGGACGGCGCGGCCGCGGCGCGCGCCCGCCTGGCCCTGCTCGACGCCGAGCGTCGGGCCGACCAGGCCGATGCGGCGGCCGAGCTCGACGCGGCCCTGGCCGAGCTGGGCGAAGCCTTCGACGAGATCGCGACCCTGCGCGAAGCCATCCTGCCCGCGGCCGCCGAGGCCATGGGCGAGGCCCGCCGGGCCTACGACCAGGGCCTGTTCGGGCTGACCGACGTGGCCGCCGTGCGCATGACCTTCTTCGACCTGCGCGGGCGCGAGATCGATGCGCTCGCCCGCTACCACGCCGCCGCAGCCCGGCTGTCCGCCCTGGTGGGCGACGCCGCTGCGCTCGACACCAACGACGAAGGGAGGCGGCCATGACCGCCAAGGCAACCTTGATCATGACCATCGCTGCGCTGTGGGTGTGCGTGGCCGGTGCGGCGCCGGACGAGCAGCCGGACCGCGACGCGCATGCCGGGCACGAGGAACACGAGGACGTGGTGCGGCTGAGCACGACGGTGCAGCAGGAGTTCGGCGTCGCGGTGGCGCCCGTGGGCCCGGGCCGCATCGTCACGACGGTGACGCTGCCGGGCGAGGTGCAGCCCGACGGCGGCAGGCTGGCGCACCTGGTGCCCCGCTTCGCCGGCATCGTCACCGGCGTCCGCGCGGACGTCGGCCAGGAGGTCGTGCCGGGGCAGGTCCTGGCCACCATCGAGAGCGACGGCAGCCTGGCGGCCTACGAGCTGCGGACCGCCATCGCGGGCACGGTGATCGACCGGCACCTGACCCTGGGCGAGGCCGTCTCGCGCGACGAGGCGGTGTTCGTGGTGGCCGATCTCGACAGCGTGTGGGTGGACCTCGGCGTCTTCCAGGCCGACCTGGACGACCTGCGCCCGGGGCAGGCCGCCCGCATCGCCGCCGGCCGCGGCGGCGTCGAGGCTGACGGTCGCGTCGCCTACGTCGCGCCGGTGATCGACGAGGCGACGCGCACCGGCACCGCACGCATCGTGCTGGCGAACCCCGCCGGGCGCTGGCGGCCGGGTATGTTCGTGACGGCGACCATCCTGATCGGCGACGAGCCCGCGGACCTGGTGGTGCCCGAGGCGGCGCTGCAGACCTTCGAGGGCGGCACCGTGGTGTTCGTCGCCGACGGAGACGCGTTCCGCCCCCGACCGGTGGACGTCGGCCGCCGCGGCGGCGGCATGGTCGAGATCGTCGCGGGTCTGGTCCCGGGCGAGCTCGTCGTCGTCGCCGGCGCGTTCACCCTGAAGGCCGAGCTGGGCAAGGCGTCCTTCGGCGATGGTCACGGCCACTGAGCCGGGAAGGAGGACCCCGATGCTGAACCGGATCACGGCCTTCGGGCTGAACAACCGGCTGCTGATGACCGTCGTCATGGTCGCGGTCATGGCCGCGGGCCTGGCGGCCTACCGCACGCTGCCGGTGGACGCCTTTCCCGACGTGTCCCCCAACCTCGTCCAGGTCTTCACGGTGACCGAAGGCCTGGCGCCCGAGGAGATCGAAACCTACGTCACCTTCCCCGTCGAGGCGGCCATGACCGGCCTGCCGGGCGTCGAGCGGGTGCGGTCGGTGTCGAACTTCGGGCTCTCGGTGGTGAACGTCTACTTCGCCGACGGGATGGACATCCACTTCGCGCGCCAGCTGGTGGGCGAGCGCCTGCAGGAGGCGAGCGGGCAGATCCCCGAGGGCTTCGGCTCGCCCGAGATGGGGCCCATCGCCACGGGCATGGGGCTTGTCCTGTTCTACTACCTCGAGGACGCCACCGGCCGCCTGGGCCTGACCGAGCTGCGCGCCCTGCAGGACTGGGTGGTGAAGTACCAGCTGCAGACGGTGCCGGGGGTGACCGAGGTGCTGGGCATCGGCGGCTGGGAGAAGCAGTTCCAGGTCGACGTCAGGCCCGAGCAGCTGCTGCGGTACGACGTGACGCTGCACGACGTGGTCGCGCGCGTGCGCGACAACAACCTGAACGTGGGCGCCCAGTTCCTGGAGAAGAACAGCGAGGAGTTCGTCGTCCGCTCGGTGGGGCTGGCCACCGGCCTGGCCGACCTCGAGGCGGTGGTGGTCAAGACCGTCGACGGGCGGGCCGTGCCGCTGGGCGAGCTGGCGGACATCCGCGAGGGCGGCGCCGTCCGGCGCGGGCTGCAGACGCGCAACGGCGCCGGCGAGGTCGTCGCCGGCCAGGTGATCAAGCTGCTGGGCGCCAACTCGTCCGACGTCATCGGCCGGGTCGAGGAGCGGCTGGCGGAGATCAACACCACGCTGCCCGAAGGCGTGCGCCTGGTGCCGTACTACGAGCAGAAGACCCTGGTGACCGCCGCCGTCCACACCGTGACCGATGCCCTGCTGCAGGGCGTGCTGCTGGTGGCGCTGGTGCTGCTGGTGTTCATGGGCGGCCTGCGCTCGAGCCTGGTGGTGGCCCTGGCCCTGCCGTTCTCGGTGCTGTTCGCGTTCCTGCTGATGGCGCGGCTGGGCATCTCGGCCAACCTGATGTCGCTCGGCGGCCTGGCCATCGCCATCGGCATGCTGGTGGACGGGACCATCGTCGTGGTCGAGAACGTGGACGTGCACCTGAGGCGCTGCGGCCCGGGCGACTCGCGCCTGGCGGCGGTGATGGCGGGCTGCGCCGAGGTGGGCCGACCCATCGTCTTCGCCATCGCCATCATCATCCTGGTGTTCGTGCCCCTGTTCACGCTGCAGGGGGTGGAGGGCAAGACCTTCCGGCCGCTGGCGCACACGGTGGTGCTGGCGATGATCGGGTCGCTGCTGTTCGCGCTGCTG